>NZ_NFIL01000070.1:0-5704 GCF_002161755.1 Flavonifractor sp. An4
CTTTACCGTCCTGCTTTGTACCGGCTTACTCTGCTATAAGGCCATACTGAAGGGCTCCGCAGAGCACAGCGTAGAACTTGGGCAGGACGCCAAGGGGAACCTTGTCCGCATCGACCATGCGCTGGACAGGTTGTCCCAGCGCATCCAGGAGACACAGGACGCCATCGAACACACCCTTCAGCAGTGCGAGGCGGCCAAGGCAGAACTGGAGAAGCCGTTTCCACAGGAGGCGGAGCTGGCGGAGAAGGCTGCCCGGCTCACGGAACTGGACATCCTGCTCCACATCGGGGACCAGGAGAGTACAGACCGGCTGGCAGGATGAAGCAGGAACGCCCGCACGGGTCAACCGTGCGGGCGTTCCTGACCATGTATCAGAATTACAGTCCCATGTTCTGCCGGTCCCTGCGGCCATGGAGGAGGCGCCGGATCTCCACCGTGTCCCCCAGCACCGCGTAATACAGGACATACCCTTTCACCGGCACCTTGCGGATTTCATCCCGCATGGGCCTGGTTGTCCGATACAGCTCGTGGGCGTATGGGTACTTGGAGATGCGCTCTACCGTATTGTCCAGTTCATCCAGCAAGTCCTGTGCGGCCTTTGGGGCGTCCAGCTTCCCGGCGATATAGTCCACGGCATCCAGAATGTCCGCTTCCGCCAAAGGGAGGTAGACGATTTTATACATCCTCGTCATCTCCATAGCGGGCCAGACGCCGCCGGGCGTTCTCCATGACTTCGGTATGGGTCCTGCGCTCTTTGGTCTGCGCGGCCTGGAGCTCGGCTTCTATCAGCTTATCGTAGACACGGCTTTCATACAGGCCGTCCTCATAAGCCTCCATGCTCATGACCACCAGAGACCCCACGCCGTTTTTGGTCAGGAATACGGGCTCCTTGCTGGCCTGCACCTCATGGGTGATTTCCGCAAAATGATTTCTCAGGTCAGATACGGGCCTGATGTTCGGCATATCAACCGCCCCCTTTATCATGATTATATACACAATTTCGCTAATAGTCAATGACAACCGCTGTCAGTGCGATACAAAAATATGAAAGGAGATCGTACAATGTCAAACGCAAAACTGATGACCCCGCTCTTTTACCAGGGGAATTTCAATGCAGACGGAAAGAAGATGCGGGCCATATTGGTGCGCGAAGTGTCCAACGGGACAGACACCTACCGGCTCTGGAGGCGCGATGGAAAGCCGGACCGGCAGTACCCCCAAGGGGAGGGGGACGACTATATCCTCTATGTGGAGTTACATGGGTATCTTGCTTCGCTCCGTACGACTGACTTCTATCTGATTGACCGCTGTGGCTTTCCGTCCGCAGTTACAGCCTTATACGGGGACAAAGACCAGCGGGCGCAATATTTTGACGGCCTGCGCTGGTCTGGGGGCGATGAAGCGGTGCTGGAGGCTTTGAAGCGGGAAGAAGATAAGATACAGGAGCTTGGGCGCGACCCGGCCCATCAGGCCGACTACATCAAGGCAATCCTGGACAAACATGTTTCCACCTACCGCGCTGCCAAACAAAATGGCGGCGAGACCTTCCCGGATTTTGTCGGCGCTCTCATGTTGGGAGAACTCTTGGAATGCCGTGAACTGTCTGCGATTTATCAAGGTAAGAGCCGGGAGAGGGAGCAAAAGCGCAGAGCCAAAGCAGTTGCGGAGGACCAGGCGTATTGTGAAGAACACAACCGGCTGGCCGAAGAGCAGGTGCAGGACGCCATTCGCACTATCCGGGAGGGCGGCGTGCTTCAAAATGACACCGTAGAGTTTTATCGGAGCCGGCATGATTCCAGCGCGTGCTCCATCGTCCTCTGCCTGATGAGGCGGTATCAGGTGGAAGTGCCCCTCCGCACCCAAGGGTGGATAAACAACAAGTTGGCCGCTGCCACGATTGCGGACGGCCGGTGTTCTCATCTGCGGTTCTGGGGGCACAAGCGTGACAGGGCTTCCCGGCGGTTCGTGGACTGTATGAATAAACTGACCCGCGCTGTCCTTGCAGAACAAGAAAATGTGTGCGGCACCCCTGGACCGCCTCCCTCCTGACGTGAGAGCACGGGAAAGGTACGGAAATGACTGTCACAGGCCTGCACAGCAAGGCCAGCCGTGTGGAAAGGAGGACTTACAAGTGAAAAACAGATACGCAGAACTTCGCCAGAAACAGCAGCAGGAGGTCAACGCGCTCCCGATTGGCTTCGCGTTCAGCGACCGGCAGTTTGAGGAGATGATGCGGGGCTGGGGCCTCGACCCGGAGACAGACCTTGACAAGATCTACAAAGCCGGGAATACAGGCGGCTTTTTCAAGATAACGGACGCACAGCTCATCCGTGACACATTCAGCAGGCACGAAAAGGAACTGCGGGACGCCATCGCGGAGGACGAAACCGGGGAGGGGTTCATCTACGAGATGTTCCTCGACGAGCTGAACAACCATGAGTACGGCTACACAAGAGACACCGAGGACACACTGTACGCGCTGGGTTATACGGCGGACGAGGTGCTGGGAAACCCACGCCTCAAGAGAGGCATTGAAAAAGCCGTCACGGAGATTTGCAGGAGGGATTGAGAGATAATATTCGGTTTACGTCCTATAATAAAATTTAGAATTATAAGCAAAAAAGATGGGAGGCCACGCCACAAAGGCTGGTCTCCCGTTTTCACTAGTCAGGGGTTTCCGCTTTTTCTCTATTATATATCTAACTACTGCTTCAGATGGCTGAAGAGCCCAAAGTCGCCATAGATTGCACAGCTTCCTGGGTAAACTCTACTTCCGGGAATGTGCAGAAATCGGAATAGGCACTGCGCCCGGTCAGCCTGCAAATGCCCTGGTCTATCGCCCACTGGAGCGCTGCCGGATGGTTCCGGGTGTCGAAGTACGCGCAGTTGGGATTCGTGACCGATGAGTTGGGCAGGCAGGCTGTAATCAAGTTCCTGCAGGTCAGTTCTTCCGCCGGGTCGCCGATGACAAAGACTGCGAGCCGCTTGTCACCAAAATAGGTCGTCTTCCCCAAGGACACATTTTTCCCCGCCTGGATATCGGGAAAATTGGGCCATGTTTTGTCATTCATACTGTTCACCACCAGTCTTGTTATGTTCAACTATATATCTATTTTTGATAACTTTATTATACAATATTTTACTAAATACGTCAACATAATATATATTATTTCTCAAAATATTATTTGATATCTTGAGTTTTTATGGTATAATAAAAGCGAGAAAATAAACCGCATTTATGGCAAAAAGTTAAACATTATTACACAAAAGATAAATAGATAAAGAGGTGACAATATGTCCGCCATACTGAATAGTGATGTTTTGACCGTTGCCGGCCGTATTCAATGGGTCAGACAGAAAACAAAATCCAATATGAAAAACTTTGCCCAAGAACTCGGCATCACACGCAACTATCTCAGTGTTTTGGAGCACGGAAAGCGTCAACCATCTGACGAACTATTGCAGAAAATTGCGGACCTGGGCGATGTATCATTCCAGTGGATGAAAGAGGGCTCGGGCTCCGCAAAGGAGGACACCGTAAATACTGTTCCCGCTTTGCCGCAAAATCCGGGTGAGCAGGCACGGATCGACCGGCTTTTTTTGCATATCCTCCGGCATTATCAGCCGAAAATCTTTCCAGACACCGTGAGCTATATACTCAAAATGGAGCCAGCCGCCCTGGAGAAGTTTATGGAGGGAGAAATAGAATGCAGCTTGGAGCGAGAAGATCTCCAAGTGCTGGCCAAGCGCCTTGACTCGGATAAAGTGGTACGGGAAATGGGCGCAGTGGAACGCTTCATCACGGAGTCCAACACGATTACTTCGATAGATGTCATTAAGAAAGCCATCAAGGACTATTTGAACCTGTTTGAACGTGGTGCATATACATGGGGCGAGCTCATGGACGGCGAGGATGGGGACAGCTGTTATGAACTGCCAGACTGTACCGTGGAAGTCAGTACGCTGACCTGCAAAGGGCGCAGACAAGGGATGCAGGACGGGACTGCCGTTTTCCGTTTTCAGTATGTACGGGAGACGAAAGGAACTGCACCGAACCGGCAGTATGGCTTTGCATCAAGCAGCACTATGATCCGATACAAGGAAGTCGCCAATCTCAGGCTTCCGAAACTCAAGCCGGGCCGAAAGAAGAAACCTTCCCCGGACGAGATCAGGCGTGAGATTTTCGTATTCACCAACGACATCCTGTATGAAAGTTTTGCCGAATGCCTTGCTGCTATCCAGCGGGAGCGGGAATCCCGCAGTGCCAGTCTTGCCACCGCGGGTCTTCCCTCCCTTCTGCTACTGGATGTGAACCAGGGAGCCGTTGCCGTGAAACGCGACATACAGCCTCTCCCCCCGTTTGCAATCACATCTGTCCGGGATTATCTCAGCAATCTCGATGGTAGCAAACTGGCGAATAACGCCGCCTTCCCCCAATTAGGAGAATATCCGGCGCTTCACGCCCATGAATATTTTTTGTCTTTTGAACACGACGCCCCGTCCAAGGACGAGGAGCCCGTGGTCCTCTATCCGTTCTATTTTGTTGACAGAGATCAGCCGAATACCGCGGTTGAGCCGTGCCAAGGGGGCAGCGCCGACATCATGTCAAACCTGCAGGACCCCATTGAGAAGCGGTTTCTCGGCTTCCGTATTCCTGCCGTGACCTATACATTCCGGGATAGGTCTCTGTATCAACGATTCACGGATTGTGCCAAAACGCTCCAGGACGAAACAGGCCCGATCAAGGACGCTCCGGTCAGACCCAAATGTATCTTCCTGCTCCTGGACGAGGAGTGCAGGTCCGTTTTGGATAACATGACATTCCAGCTGTAACGCATCTAACCGTATAACACAAAGCAACAAGACGGCTTCCCCAAACCAGGGAGGCCGTCTTGTTCATTTTCGATGTTTTGCTGTTATTGTCAGGGCAGGTGAGGACTAGGCACTAATAATCATTAACTTTTTGGGGCGCTGTTCCCAATAACACCGCCACAGCAGATGGGGACCATCAGAACAATTATGTTTTATCCACCATGCGGCACTGCGCTCATTCTGAGCTCGTACAAGCACATCTCTCAAATCATCTAAGACCCGCATGACGTTGGATTGAATAACAAAATCGCGGAGTTCATAGGCTCTCGTTTGGTTTGCAAATAAGAACCTACCAGCGTCCAGAAGCAAGTTCTGTCGGATCATCTCAGCTTGCTCAACCTGCTTCTTTGTGCCGTGGAGTACAGTTGACTTGTAGGCATACGGTTTACTGTAAAATATGTTAATGCCTTTTTTGCGCAGTTCTTCGTATGCCTCGCGCTCACAATCTGGGCAACAAACGACTTTTTCCCTCGCCCACCTTTCCCACTCTTTGGCATCCCCAAAGTCCCATCTTTCTGCTTTCCACTCGAAAGTCTTGCCGCACTGAAAACATTTGCATCTGATACGCACCATTGACATGATATAAACCCTCATTTCATAAAATTCTTTTGTGTTTTGGAAAAATTCAGCTATCTGATTGGTGAGGCAATACCGTAGCCCTGCTTCGGCTGCCGTGAGGTGGCGGTCCCCTCATTACAGCCGAAGCAAAGACTAGGCATTTCAGGACTTACTCTTCGACTTCACCGAAGATCTCAATGTACTCGTCGGCACTGCAGTGCTCTTCGACCCAGTCCCGAGCCTCGTCTTCGGTGAGGGGGATAATATCCCAGGA
>NZ_NFIL01000071.1:0-5362 GCF_002161755.1 Flavonifractor sp. An4
AGGATTTTCACCCGCTATGATAAGCTCGACTCCTCATTCCTTGCCTTCGTTTACATTGGCGCTATCGCCATTTTGTTGAAATGATGCAATACTCTGCAATTTTTAAAACAAGGCCTAATCTGTCTTGCAATCTCTTCTGCAACACATTGCTTAACATCGCTTCTATCTATAACAAATTCTCGAAACATATCCAGTACATTGATTCCTTCTGGCCCCATATAAAATGTTATTCTGTTTTTTAATTTATCATTAAGGTAATAGTTTATTTTTTCAGCAAAACAATATCCTATATTCATTGCTAAAGACCTACTCATGATCGAACGAGCAGAAAAATGGTATATAACAGAATTGACAAATTCCAAGTCATCAAGATTTCTATACGAATAAATAATGCTTTTTATTTCATAGATTGTTGTTTCAATTTCCCGTTTCTTTTGAATCAAGTCAAATGCCCCGAAATTAACAGCTGTACGATTTTCTAACTTCTTTATCCATGCTTGCAACACAACGGCATCTGCCATGTTCGGATTTTTCACCGCGGTCATTAAAGAACGGTATTTATTGTTATATCCATAATAATCATTTGAAATCTTGTCGCCATTCTCCTTGTTGTCAATAAGTTCTTGTATAATTATTACAAGCATATCCAACGGAATACCATCACTAAAATCAGACCCCTTATATTTTTCTATCCACGCTGCTACTGTTTTAACTTTGTCTACAGCATATAAGTAATGCTTGATATCAGCATAATCTATGTCATTACCATAAGATATAAGAGCTATTGCAAACTCTGCAGCGGGATCGTTATTCTTATTTTTTAGTCTTGCTTTGACCAAAGAAAGATAATCCCATTCAGCTTTATATTTTTCAGATTTTTTGAAAAATTTTATATAATCTGAGTCGGGTGGGGGATTTAGGCATATTTCATAATTTAGACGAATTCTATCATTTTCATTGCACAAGAGCTTATGACACGCTAGTAAATTAAAGAAAGAAGGGAGAACTTTTTCTGGCTTAGACAGGTGGATAACATCATGATTTTTGAGTCTTTCCAGCACCTTCGTTTTTAGGAAACAATGTATCCGCTCTAATTCCTTTAAAGCGTTTTCCGGATGTTCTAGGGCACTATCATTCATTACATAGTCAAAGATTTTGTCTGTAATATATTCCCAATATGAATTTATTTTTTCTAAACGAAGCTCACGTTGGTCGGCATCGGCTACGACACTTTTTATCGAAGTATATAACTTGCCAAAGTGTTCTCCATAGACACTAAATGGTGTGTATTTGCTTATCACATTTGAGAGGCGTGGCTTTGCCAAAATGTCCGTAATCTGCACCCTATAGTTATCACATGTAGCCTTAGTTTTAGGATCACCACACTTTTCAATATAAAATAGGAGCTTTAGGACCTTGAACATATTAAAGCGTTCCGCGTTATCAGTGCCAGCTATGGTTCTGATATCAAAATTCAATACGGATTTCAATTTGTCAACCAGTCCTGAACCATCACTGTTAGTAAATTTATCTCTTATCGTATCCTCATCAATAAATTCCCCTGGATGAGAAAACTCAAATTCATTTACCAATTCCATATATAAAGAATGCCATGACACGGGGTAATCCTCGTGGTATGTATTACCAATATCAAATTTTCCCATGTTGCTACCTCCCTAGTTGAACGGCAAGATCACTTTATTAAGATACCAAGGAAATTAGGATAGCTTATCCCGGACTTGATGGTCGCACCATAACAGAAAACTGGCCGCTGTCTCAAATTATATTGAGAGGACGGCCAGTTCCAGTTTATATACAGAGACTATAGTAAAGCGAGAAATGTAGGGCGTGGAAAAATATCTGATATCCTGTGATTTACTCACAGATCTGGCGTGCTTTTCAGTTAAATCCCTTGAAATAAGGGTTTTGTGCTAAAAGAGACAGAAGATATGCTTTCAGCCTCGCTTCCCCAAACCAGTTGCACGCTTCCAGTAGTTCCTCCTGCAGGTCGCCTACATAGGCGCTTTGGAACAACTGCCGAACCAGACGAGCATCCTCTTTCAGTTGAGCCAAAAGCTTGGGCTGGACGGTTTGATTCTGACAGAGTTCGTACAGGTCATTACCCAGCAGTTGTTCGGCGGCTTCCGGCTCCTGGAGATGTCGCTCGGCGGTGTCCAGCAGTAATTTCATCATCTGGATGCCTACTTCCGGTTTCCACTCACCGACCTTTCCCAGAAGTTCCATGGTGTCCATCTCCAAAAGTTCCTCCGCACTCCAGAAGCGGACTGCATCAGGAAAGGCGGCAATCAGCAGGTCCCGGCAGGCCCACTCATTCTCTGAGAAGTCCCAGTTGCGAACGGCAGCCTCCAGGGTGGCAAGATCCGGATGGAGCAGGGGATAGGCGCTCCAGTGGGCATCCAGTGCTTCCTGAAGCGCATCAAACAAAGTAGAGCTGTCCTCGCCGGAGAAAAAACTTTCCACATCGCTCAGGCCATCCACCGTTTGATAGAGCCAGTTGGGCCAGGCTTTGTATGCTTCATACTGGGGCAAATCAGGCAGCAAAGATTCCCAGAAGGAACCGAGTTGCTCCTTTGTAAGCAGAAACTGATCCTCAAAGGCTGGTTTTCCGCTGCGAGCTGCACCCAGTACCTCGCCTGCAGTGCAGAAGGAATAGCGCTGAAAAAACACCTGCAAAAGTTGGAGGTTATGTTGTGTCTGATTGTTGGCTGGAACCAAAGCGTGGGACATCCCGTAAATGGCCAGCTTGCAGGCCAAGAGCCGTTC
Source organism: Flavonifractor sp. An4 (assembly GCF_002161755.1). Taxonomy (NCBI): domain Bacteria; kingdom Bacillati; phylum Bacillota; class Clostridia; order Eubacteriales; family Oscillospiraceae; genus Flavonifractor; species Flavonifractor sp. An4. The sequence goes on from NZ_NFIL01000071.1 coordinate 2,785, forward strand.
TTTTTCTCCGCTGCCGAAGTGCGCTTGTATTCCCTCCAGAATGGAGAGAACGCCGCGCTCCAGGTCCTCCAGTGCCGCGTCGCTGGCCCGGGAAAGCTTGATGCGCTCCGACCGGTTCAGTGATGGTATGTCTCCAAAATCACCACACCAGCCGCACTCCCAGCGGTTGCCTCGTACCATAACAGGACTGCCGCAGTGCGGACATCGGATTGTAGACATGAGTACCTCCCATACAACAAATCAAATTTGAGTCGTTATTCTACACCCAGCGCCTTGAATACAGCTTCCTGCGCAGAGGTGTAAAAGATAATGCTGAAGGCTCCCATCAAATCAGGAGGCACAGTTCCAAGATCCGCAGCTGAAGTAATGGGAAGCAGGATTTTCTTGGCCCCGCTGTCCAGGCAAACCTGGAGGACATTGGCCAGCTCATCCACTTTGGTAATAGCACCACTGATGCTAATCTCTCCCAAAACCGCAAGGCTGCTGAGCGTGGGCTTATTGAGAGCAGCGGATGCGATGGCAATTACCGTGGGCAAAGCCAGAGATTTCGTCATCCCAATGCCATTGAGATCCTGATAGTTGATGATGTAGTCCTTCTGGGTTGTGCTGATGGAACGGGAGATCCCACCGCCGTTGGCTTTAAGGTAGTTAAAGGCAGTATTTGTGGCCTCCTTGGCTTCTCTGTCACTGCCCAGACCGGTGCGCTCAAATTTTCCGTTACCGGGCAGCATCTGAGTCTCCAGGCGATACACGCCTACCATACCGGACTTGGCTCGGGAGATGGTATAGACTGTTCCGGGATTGGCCATGCCCTCTGGAATCAGTTTTCCGCCGCCCTGCTCCGGCACTGACACAAAGCGCTCCTCAAAAGTTTCGTTATCGATATAGGAGAAATTCACATCGTAGAACTCCATACCACCGATCTTTTTCAGCTGCTCCTTGACCCTGCGCCGCATCTCCAGAGCATAGGTCAGGATCTCCTCCATATCGTTACGGGAGAATTCACCATCGGGATAGAGCAGTTTTGTGAACCCAGAAACCATTTTGCGGACGGCAATCGTGTCTCTCTGATTGAGATTGCTGCCAAAGCGGAAATATCGGTCGCAGGCGTCGCCCCAAGGCTCTTTCCGCATCTCTCGCATAAACTCTGCCAGATAGTCGGTGATAAAACCATAATCATTCGTAAAGAAGTCAGGACGATACTTGGGGATCTCCCAACCAGGCACATAACAGTGCATACGGTCAAGAAACGCCGTGTCGTAGGCCATAGCATCGGGAAACGGCTCAAAAAGATGGGAAGTTTTCAGCAGAACATCCACGCTCTGATTGATGTTGCCTACAAAGGCCATGGATGCGCTGGCGGCCTTCTCCTCTTTTCCGCGGGCAAAGGAACCAGAAGCCATGTAGTCTTTCATGATCTGCACGCCGTCTTTGTCTTTGAAGGTGATACCGGCAACCTCGTCAAAGGCTACACAGTCCCACAGCCCCACCAGTCCTACAGTTTTGGTCCCCATGTTGTAAAACAGATTGGCCACCGTGGTCTGCCCGCCGGAAACCAGGATGCTGTTGGGAGAGATCTCCTTGAACAGATGGGACTTACCCGTACTCCGAGGCCCCAACTCACAAAGGTTGAAGTTATTTTCTACCAATGGCAGCATCCGGGCCAGCAAGAGCCACTTTTCCCGCTCGGTAAACTTGTCCGCCTCCATGCCGGTGGAGCGGAGCAGAATGGTGATCCACTCGTCCTTGGTAAAATGCTTCCGTCCCTGCTTGATCTCAGCCAGATCAATGTGAGGCATCTGAATGGGAGTGACCTTCCGGATTTGGATGGGAGAGTTATGCTTGTCCTCTTCGCAGAACTCATAGTCCAGCTGCACGATACACCAGATCCCACCACAGAGCAGCCGGTCATAAAGGGGACCTTTTCCTCCTTTTCCTTGGTCTGCCGCGGAGTGCTCTCCGGGGGAGAGTCACGGGCGCGGCCATGCCAGGTCAGCAGGTACTCCACGGCCTCCGGGAAACTTTTGTTATAGAACCGCTGGAGGAATGTGATGGCATCTCCGCCGATGCCCTCTGAGTAGCGGAACCAGGTACGTCTGTCCTTGATCCGGATGCTATCCATCTCCTGCGTGGTGTAGTACCTGCCGATCCGCTTCACCTGGTAGCCCAGGGAGATCAACAGATCCGGAAGGTCCGTGTCTCGGACAGTGGCCATTTCAGCCTCTGTAAAGCGCGTCCTTTCTGCTGTTTGCATCATGTCACCTCCTTCTCGAAAAAACAAAAAAGGGGCCGGAGGACACATCCGCTTGAGATGTGTTCTCCGGCCCCTTGCTTTGACTCCTTGTGTTATTGTTCGATGTCCGCTGTGTCTCTCTCCGCCTCCGCACTGGCCTCGCTGGCGTCTGGGGTGGTACCGGCGGCTCCACTGTCCTCCGGGGCTTCCTCGGTGCTCTCAGGGGCCTCCTGTGGGGCCAGGCTGGCTTCGGCTTCCGCCAGCGCCTGCTCGATCAGGCCCAGGACGAAGTCCCGCTGGGTGAGCTTTACGCCGGTCCGAGCCGTTTCTCTGGCCAGGTGGGTC
>NZ_NFIL01000072.1:0-5267 GCF_002161755.1 Flavonifractor sp. An4
TGTTTCGGGCGGTGGGCTCACGTTCAGCGCGGGGAGGGCGGGCGGCTCCGGTTTTTCCTCCGGTGTGACGGGGGTGAGGGGCGGAGCAGCGTCCACGGCGGGCGCTGGTTTCTGCTTTTGGCTCCCGCCCTTGATGGCCCGCTCGATCTGGCGCAAAACCAGCTCCGAGCAGTCGTGGACCGCACAGCCCAGGACGGTGGCGGCCAGTTTGGTATCAAACTCTCGGACAGGAGAGAAGTCGTCCTCCGTAAAGCATCCCTTGGTAGGCAGGCCGCAGCGGACCATGAGTAAGTATGCCGTGCTGACGGTCAGCGCCCTGGTGAAGCGGATGCCCACATTCAGCTCGTCCAGTTCTTCCAGGAGGCTCCCGCCGAGGGAGCGCATGATATTGTGCCGGTGGTCGTGCCAGCAGGTATCGGCCAGCTGGACGGAAATGCGGATCAGCTGTTCGGCCAGACCGGCGCACGGGGGGACGGCAAAGACCTCGGACAACCGTTCCGCCACAGCCTCTCGGTGCTGGTCACTGTATTTCCACTGGCGGACAGGCACAGAGTCCGAAGTCGTGCCGGTGTCTGAGATGTCGAACACATAGGCCAGCGACGCCTTGCCGTTCTGGCTCCGGAGCAGGGCAATCCCCACGGAGCGGGCCCGCACATACCGGCGCATACGTTTCTTCCAGAAGTCGTACGCGGCACAGGCCGTAGCCCTGGGGCGCTGGGCATGGATCATGACCTGGTCCTCAAAAGAATATTTGTGGTTTCGTGCGGCGGTGCAAAGAAATGCGGCCCAATGGGCGGCGTCGCTGGTGATCTCCGCAACAGTGCGGTCGGCCAGATCGGCATAGTGCTGGGTCTTTGCGCTCATGGCGGATGCTCCTCCTTTATCAATATTTTTGCCGAAAGGTTCGCATCCGCACCTGTGCATCCGGATAGGATGCCACACCCGCCACATAGGCGATAATGGATAGTGAAGCAGTCACTTAGGGCATATTCATTTCAAGAGGTATGGTCATGAGAAACGAGAAAATCACCCCTCTGTACCAGTACTGAAACCATGAACGACAAAATCAAGCGTATGCTCAAAAACGCGATACAGCAGATATAAACACAGCGGGCCGGGAGCTTTTCACTCTCGACCCGCTGTCCTTGCATCAGTTAGGTATTCAAAAACTCTGCCGGTGTCATGATCGCCGGATTTTTCACGCCGGACTCTAAGAAATCCTTATCGCCGGTCAGCAGCACATCGGCTTTTGCTTCAATGGCTGCCCGCAAAATAGGGCGGTCATTGACATCTCTGATTTGTGTTTCAGTCATATCTTCCTCTGTCGGAACGGGAACCAATTCCAGAGTAAGCAAAGCAACAGAAAGAAATTTGTCCAGCGCCGCCAGCCGGTTTGGGAATTTCTTGTTGAATATCCGCTTCATTTCGTCCACATTCTGCTCGCAAATCAAGCCGTGATTCGGGTAAGAGGCTGCTTTCACATACGCTTGATAAGGCGTTCCGTCTGCACTCAATGCGGCAGAAATAAGGACATTGGTATCAATCAGAACTCTCATCCTCTTCCGTCCTCATTTCTCAATTCCTTGACGAGCGCCATAACATCCTCTTCCGAGGTCAGGCCGGTGCGTTCTGCTTCTCCGGCCATTTCCTGCTGAAGCATCTGCATAGCGTAAACAGCAGAATTGACAATGCGGACCGTGCTTCCCTCAACGATGAAAGTAACCCGATCACCGCTTGACACACCAAGCACATCACGGACATCCTTCGGGATTGTGATTTGCCCTTTTGCCATGACTTTGGCATTGTCCACAAACGCATTTGCTAACATGATTTTGCACCACCTTTCTGAAGTATGGAAAGTAGGGATTTTCCTACTCTTATTATACACAGAACGAGCGAAAAAATCAACGGGAACCGGTGAAATTATATTTTCAGAGCTGGCAGAAACCGAAAAATTGTAGCTTTCATGATTTTGCTTCAAGACCACGGAGCAGGGCTTTGAGGTAAGGGCCCAGGCCGGGCCTGCGGTGAGGCAAAAAATAAGCCGTCCTGCGTATCGTGGTTTTGATACGCAGGGCGGCTTTGTCACTGTCACATGGTGTCCAGCACACACGGACTGCCGGCTATACCGTTTCCAGAATCTCGTCAATCCACTCCCGCTCATAGCAGTAGCAGTATAGGTTGTATTCCCCCTTGTTGGGATTGAGCCGCATAAAATAGGCATACTGCTCCGTATCCACACGGATGCCATACTCACGGTTGTTGCCGTAGGACGTATCGGGATGGGTATAGCAATACCGGGACAGGGCGAAGCGGTCTTTGAGAATGCCATCATAGGCGGCATCGAAGCGCAAACTATTGATAACACTGTCAAACTCGGTCTTGAATGTCTGCGTTTTCAGATCTCTGCGGTAATCATTCCATGTGCTGAAAAAGCCCTTCCCGCTGCTGCCCATGTCCGCACGGAGATAGCCGATGCAGCCGGCCTGCTCCATGATTTCCTGCTGTTGAGAATAGGTAAAATCCCGCTCCGTAGGAGTCAGCGGTCTGATAGTCATATTCACTGCTTGTTTGCCTCCTTTTCATGTTCCGCCACCCTGGCCCTGGCCCACTCCGGCAGCTTGTCCAGATCGGCGATGCCCAGGATGTCGCCAATGTCCCAGCGACTCCGCTTCCCGGAGTAGAGCTCCTCAAAGAACACCGCACGGCCTACCGCTCCGGGCTTGCATCCGAAGCCGCCGAGGGCATAGCCGAGCTGGTAATCTGCGGACCGATACTCCGGCACAAGGCTGGTTGGTTTCAAAATCACCAGCTTTCCCACCAGGGATTCCTCCGGCTCCCTCTTGCGGCAGTGCTCCCAGGTCAGCGCCGCAAACGGAAGACCGCGTTCCGTCCTCTGCTGTTTCACGGCCTCCACCTGCTGTTGAAGCCGCTGGGAAAAGAGCTCCACGATTTCCAGGTAGTCATCGCTGGCAATGGCTTCTGTGAAGCGGGGAAAGCCCACAAAATCTACATCCTGATAGCAGGTCAGGTGGGGTGCCTCCGTGTCCTCCGGGTTATGGCCCATCAGGAGCGTCCTGCCCCCAATGCGGAGTCGCTGGGTAATCTTGTAGTCGCCGGCCATGTCTGTATCGAAGTCCGATGCAGATACCAGCACGGCGCCGCACTCGTCACACTCGATGCAGACGTTACTCGGGTCCTCGCTGTCCCCATAGGTCACGCACGAGATGCCGTGGCCCACGTGGGGCAGCAACCTTTTTGCCATCCAGTTGTTCAAGTCAAAACCTCCTCGTATTATAAGATGCTTCAAGGGGCAAATCGTTTGATCCGCTCCAAGATAGTCCGCACTGCCGCTGTCTGTTTGCCGCAGTGTCCGTCTCCACACCTGCGCATCCGGACAGGATGCCACATGAGGGGGGCAAAAGAGATCGCCCCCGGGGCGAAAACCGTGGAGGCGGTTATGTTTCTCTTTCTGTCAGCTGTGGGCACAGATCTGGCGCTGACATTGATCTCACCTGTTCCGAAGACAATTGATGTGACGCAACACCCTGATTCCATTCGGTCCTGCTGCGGGTTTTGCTCCAATAAAAAATAAAGCCACCCTGCTTTGTATCGTAGATTGATACATGGCAGGGTGGCTTTGGTTTGTGGCGTATCATTTGGCGGCGGCTGCGGCGCCGGGCAGCGGGACGATGCACGGGGCCTTATACTGGTGCCGCCGTTGGGGCGATGTATGGCCCGTGTCGGCGGCGTGTGTCAGGTGATGCCGCCGTGGCTCGGGTCGTGGTTTGTACCGTTGCCCGCCCCTTGGTGTGCATTGGCGCGGGGCGGGTGTGGCTTTTGTTGCCGTTCATGGGGCGGCGGAGTTGTGGCGCATGGTTGTGCCATGACCTTGGCTCTGCCGCCACGGGGTTTGGTTTGGCTGAAATGCCGTGTCGCAATTACCGGTTGTAATTCATTGGTACGCACGATGGTGCACCGGGAAATCATTTGATTTTTCAGGGGACATGGTAGTTGTAATTCGTTGGGCGGCGGTGCAGTTTGTTCTGCATATCCGCCGCCTCGGGGTGGTACGCACGATGGTGTAATTGGACTTTGGACTGTTGTAATTCATGCCCTGTAAAAGGGCATCCCCCCTGCACCGGTTGCGATGCAGGGGGGATGCTGTGTTATGGCTTAGCCCATACCAGCACGAGCCCAGTTGTTGTCGATGCGCATGAGCGTAACGATACTCTGCTCGATGGTGTAACTGGATTTCGCGCTGAAGGTCGTGCCGGTTGTCCCGGTCATGGCCCCGACGCCGTACACGGCTCGAACGCCATCATATGCCCAGTCGCTGATAGTGTCCGTGAAGGGCAGACTGTCGGCATACCAGACAGTCCACCCGGTGCGGCCGACTTCGTTGAACGCGTCAATCAACTGCTCCATGAGTCGGGTCAGCATGGTAGCCGCCTGCTCGCGGGTAATCAGGTCATTGGGCCCGACATACACGCCGGAACGGTTGGGAGCGGAGTTGTAGCCGCCGAGGATACCGAGCGTGTAGGCCTTGGCCATGTTGGTGTCGCCGGTCGAGTCGGCAAACACATCGTCGCCGGAGTTGACGGGGATGGTGTAGTCCTCGCCGGTGATGTCGCTCATCAGGGTCTCGTAATAGCGAATTGCCAGTGACGCGAACTGTCCGCGGGTGATGGCACGGGTATAGTCACTGCCCAGCAGGTCAGTGACAGCGGGCTGATAACCAAAGACATCAGGGTCGTCATCGAGGTAGCCCATGCTGATGGCTGTAATAATGTCCTCAGCGGCCCAGTTGCTGTAAGTGACCTCGTCGGCATCCGTGTCGACAACAGGGGTCTCGGGTTCGGTCACGGGAGTTTCCGTGACTGAACCGGTGGCATCGCTCCAGTTGGACTTCAGAGTTGCGTTTTCGAAGTTGAACACATCGCCGACTTCACGAGCGGTTTCGGTGCCGCCCATCTCGACAGGCAGGAACGCCAGTGCCCAATCGGGCAGGTTCATCTGGGACACATAGGACTTGGCAGTTGCGTACTGGGACGCAACGGTGGATGCATCGGGCCACACGGGCACATCTTTGATATAGGGGTTGTCGGGACGACCTGTGAATGTGGGCATGCCGATGCTCACACTGCCCTTGCTGGCAGGAGTGTACTTGGTAAAGTCCAAGCGGTCGTTACTGCTCAGGTATGCGATTTTATCGGCTGTGTCCGGAGTGGACGCGCTTGAGGTTTTACCGTAAAATTCACCGCTGG
>NZ_NFIL01000073.1:0-4710 GCF_002161755.1 Flavonifractor sp. An4
GCTGAAGCGGACAAGCCATTTTACACGCTGGAGATCAGAAACAGAAAAGTGGTCCAGGCTCGATCTGCCAACAATCGCCCAGCCACACCGAAAGTCCAGCGGTTTCTCGACCAGTGGGAACGGGAAGTCCTGCAAGCCGCATAAGATACGCCTGTCCTATCGGGCTCATACGGGGAGAAAGGATAAACCATGTCAGAACGCAGTAACGCCGGATATATCATTATCAGCGCCATCCGTGTCGGGGACACAGAATATGTCCTTGGCGAGAACTCCAAGGCCCCCGCACGGTTTGTCACATGGATGTGCAGAAACGGGAGCGATTACTTTTGGGGCCGCTACACAGACGACCCCCTGTCCGCTCTGCGGAACCTGCTGGACCGGGCCGGGAGCGCACTGGAGGCGCTGGAGCGCCGGCAGAGAGAGGAGGCGGGCCAGCATGAGGATTGAACGCTTCCCTCTGCAAGACCGGCTCGACCTGCTGGACACCGGCCGCTGTGCCCACCCCGAATACGCCGCGGCTATCATCCACCGCTTTGCTGATATGACCCTGCCTGAGTATTTCCAGGGCTTTGAAGCGGAGCTGGAGCGGCTGCGGTCCGCCCTGGGCCTTTCCCGGGAGCGGGTACAGTCCATGACCTACAAACAGCTTGCCAAGGCCCTGGACGACCGGCTCTCGGCAACTCCCTCCTGTGGCGACGCCTACCTCTATGACGCGGCCGCCCTTCTGCTCCCGTCCCTCCTGGGTGCCCCTCCTGAACAAACAGGGCAGGAGGAGGACGGGGCCCCGCCCCTGGGGCAGCCCCTTCTCCCGCCCCGTTCGCTGGAGGAGCGTCTGAAGGCCAGTCTGCCGCCGCGGGACAGTGTCCTTGGGGACATGGAGGCCGGCAGTCTGATCCAGTTCATGGACGAGCTGGTGGCGCCCTGCGCGGCAGAGTTCACGGCCATTTATGAGCAGTATTTTCGGCAGTATGGAAACAAGACTGTCTCCGAATTGGCCGCTGACTGCGCCGCGATGCCGGAAGCGGAGCGGCAGACCGTCTTGTATGAACTGCTGATTCACCCGTTTGCCTCTCTGGAGGAGCATCCCAACAAACGGTATTGCCTAACAGGACGGTACACATAAAACAACATAAGATTGTTTTCAAAAAAACAGTGTAGCTTCCGGTTATGTCGTTTCTTCTTTTTATAGGTTATTCAGCAAAGACTTGGGAAGTATTCCAAGGGCATAGGAAATGTCTATCCGTTAACTACCGAGGATACTTTAACTAAAATGTCCATTTTTCAAGTTCGCATAATTCAAGGATATTAACACATGGAACGCCAAGATCTTTACATACATAAGGGATTTTTTTGCTTGAATCTTTATTTTCTTCAGTAATAACTGTTAGAGAATATTTTATAGCAGTAGCAATTAGAAACGCATCACCTGATGATTTTAATTGCTTAAAATCAATCAATTGGGGGTTTGATGTTACAACTGTTGTTACATTCTTTTGAATCAATTCGTCTATCTGAAGAATCGTACAATTACAGTCCTTTAGCCACTTTTGTATCGGTTCATCACTAATTTCCTCGAATATTTCTGAACATGTTACAATTACACTTGCTTTTACCAAGTTATCAATGTTTCTCCACAGTTTTTCATAAATTCTTCTACGATATTGTCTATCTTCTTTTTGTGACAAAATAGCACAGGTATCTATTATGTATTTATATGGAGGTTTATCGTCAAATAAGTTTAACTGTTCCATTGCGATACCTCCCTCAAAATATTGGAGATATGCTTTTGGTCTATTCTCAAATATCTTGCAATGTCTTGCCTATCAACGAGCCCTTCGCCATATCCATGGTATAAAGTTTGACATAAACTACCACTTGTCTTGTCAATAGTTTCCAAAAGAATATTACGGAACCCCTTATTTCCACTAGCTTTTCTTTTCTCTCTTTCTATCTCTTTTTCCATATCAAATGTTCGTTTGAATTCTAAAATAAATGTATCATATTCGGGTTTGCTAATTTCTCCAACATCTAAAAGCCTTCTCGAGATTACTTCTTTACTAACAGAAAAAACATCTGCTAAAGAAGCAATATTATCCTCTGTAAAATCTTTTATCTTGCGATTTTTAACCAAGGTCATAATTGCCTGCTCTGGAACTAAGACTTCTCCTGCAACAGCGTTACAAAATACTTCTTCTTGTTGTGCAGAAAAAGAAGTTACCATATCATTACACATTGTAGATTGACGCTTAATAATGTGAACAAGTTCATGAATAATTGAAAACGTTTTTGCAGGGTATCTGTCATCATTATTTATTCCAATAATAGGATATATGTCGTTGTAGATAGCTACACCACGTGCAATTTCAGTATCCACACCTGAAAATCCTTGAATAAACACTCCTTGCTTTTCTATTTTATTTCTTATATATAAATAAAATTTTCTTTTGCTCGGTAATGAGCATTGATCCTTCAATTCTAACTTGAATATCTGCCTTATTGAGTCGGCCCACTGTTTAACATCAGTACCAACAATTGAAAGCGAAAAGGCCGGCAAAGACTCCTGTAATTCATTTTTTGTGCTTATTAGCAATTCACGTGAGTAAAGTAAATCCATAATAGCCAAGTTTAACGAGCTATCATCGAAACTTCCATTTCCCCGTATAGTCCGCATGTTATACATTTTAGGAATATGCTGTAGTTTGATGTCTTTTGCATTCATATATAAACCCGCAAATGGTATGTGAAAGCATTTTGCAATTGTTTTCGCTTGAAGGCAAGTTGGAAAATTACAAGAATTGATATCTTCCCACAGCAAATATTTCTTTTCATCATATTTAGTGATTCGCTCAATATATGGAAGTGTGATTCCAATATGTTCTCGTAAATATTTTAATGTTTCTTTATTTATCAAAGCACGAACAACCATAATCACTCCTCCTTAAATTAGCATTACATTTATATTGTACCATGTCTAACATAACAAAAGAAAGTAATTTATTAGGAAAACGGAGGTATTGTTATCGACGCGATACCCCCGTTTTTGCTGAAATCTATGTGGCAGACCGTCCTGTATGAACTGCTGATCCACCCGTTTGCCTCTCTGGAGGAGCATCCCAACAAACGGTATTGCCCCTAAGCCGCCGTCAAGTTCCTGAGCGGTACCCTGACGGCGGCGGGCGATGGGTCCCCCATCCAGGTGTGTTGGTGAACGGGTGTAGAACAGACGAGAGGGTACACGGAGGCAGGCCGGAAATGGCTGGGCTGGGCATGTGCTCCCCCTCTGGACCGGCCGCCCGAAAAACAATTTGTCAAAACGGAGGTAAACATCATGTTGAATCGAATCATTCTCAGTGGGCGGCTCACCCGGGACCCCGAACTGCGCCGGACACAGAGCGGCATCCCCGTCGCGTCGTTCTCTCTGGCGGTCAACCGGGACTTCAAAGACAAGGCCACCGGTGAAACGCCTGTGGACTTCATCGACATCGTCGCGTGGCGTCACACCGGAGAGTTCGCCGCCAACTACTTCGCCAAGGGCTCCATGGCCATGGTGGACGGGCGGCTCCAGATCCGGGACTGGACGGACCGGGAGGGCAACAGACGCCGTACCGCCGAGGTCGTGGCCAGCAACATCTACTTCGGGGACTCCGTCAAGAAAAAGAGCGCCCCCGCCCCCGCCGCGAACACCGATGCGACCCCGCCGGCGTCAGAGTTTGAAAGTGACGTGGACAGCGAACTCCCGTTCTGATGGGAAGGTGACGGCCCTATGACGGGGCGCCGGAGAAACGACCATTTGCGCCCTGCCTCTGGACCGGAGGCGGAGCGCTTTTCCCTTCAGACGCCGAAACCATGTATGGACAAGGAGGTGGAAGCATGAACGATAAGGCGGCAGAGAAACTCAGGCGCCATATTCTGGACGCCCTTGACCGTCAGCCCTTTTTACAGCGTGAGGGCGACTGCTTCTTTTATGAAATCTATGCCGACTACCGGGACGGGATGGACAGCGCCACCGCGACCAAGCTCCTGTCCGGCGACGACCCCATGCAGAGTTTTTGGGAGTCGCTGGAGGAATGGTATTTCGACTACGAGTGTCAGCTGAGAGACGAACTGGAGCAGGATGTCCAGTCCGCGCTCACCTCAGAAGATGGGCCATATCCAGATGGCTTCACAGCGGAGGAAACCGGGCTGTTCTATGACCTGATGATGGACCATGTGTATTTCAGGCTCCCGGAGAAACACTTCCTGGACCAGACCTTCCCGGTCAATATCATGCTGGACACTGGGGACGGCAACTACGATTATGTCCTCAACAGCGTCTACCCCTGCTGGTATGGCCGCTATGAGGAGAAAATCGACGACCGCGCCGGCATCGTCTGGCTGGCAAAGTCCCAAGGTTATACCCGGGCAAAGCTCCAGCAGGCACTGCGGGACGGGGACACATCCGGGCCCAAAGGCTTCCTGGCGAGTATGCGGGCGGAGGTGGCCAACATCGCCTCCCACATGAACACCGTGACCTTCCTGGTGGAAATGTCCCTATCTGACCTGATGGAGCTCAACCGCCTGATCCGGCTCCAGGACCGCAACGGCCACTTCTATGACAGCCGCAAAAATCCCTACTGCGGCTACATCATCCTGGAGAAAGACACCGTGACCGGCCTGTATGACCCTTGGCAGGGCGGCGGAAGCGTGTTTGAAATTCAGCTGGAGCGGGAT
>NZ_NFIL01000074.1:0-4660 GCF_002161755.1 Flavonifractor sp. An4
CATACCTCCTTTGTGAAGTCATCGTGGGAATGAGGTTTGATCCCACACTGTCCGCTCCACACTCCCGGCGGGGAAACCGCCGCAGACAGCAGGAGGTCTGACTGTAAACAAGGTTAAAAGATACAGGGCATGATAATGCAACTGCCCGTGGCGCTTATCCCCCGCTCCCGCCCGCCGCGGCACACAAAAGAGGACAGGGGGGAGAAAAAGCAGACACCAGGGAACCGCTGCGGCACAATGGTTTGCCGTGTTTCTGTCCACTTTTCCCTTTTTTCCTAAAGAATCAATAAGGATGAACAAAACATTGTAAATAAAATATTTGTAAAGAGAAAAGCGGAAAAGTGGACAGGATGCAGACATGGTGCGGACCCATACCTTTCATCTTAGCCCGCGCCCTGCTCCCTTTTGTATCAACGGGGGCAGGGCGGCAAGGCTTCGATGCAGACAGGGCCTGGGAATACAAGAGCGGGTAGCAGGACCCATGCGGCAGAATGCGGAGATGGCCTTTTGCCTCCCCCTCTTCCTGTATAAGCGAGGGGCGAGGGAGAATCAGAGCCCGGATAACCGCTGCCCCCTATCTCCTGGGCATAAAAAAATCGCCACCTGCTTCGAGGTGACGATTTTGATATGATTTCATTTCATCGCATCAACCAGCGATAGTCCTTGCGGCAATCCAAAATATAATCCACATACACGGTATCGTCCTGGATCTGGTAGAGAATGAGATACCAGTTTTCCACAAACATCTTGTGGTACTTATTGGACGGGATATACGGCTCCTCAAAGAAGGGAAACCGTTTGGGCATCTGCCGCAGAGAGCGCATAGCGGCCATGATTTCTTCCTTCTTGGCCGCTGCCGCCTCTTTACTGACTTTCGCTAAAAACCGGATATGCGCCCCCAGCATCTGTTTGGCGCGGTCAGAAACAATGACTTTGTATTCCTGTTCCGCCATGCCTATGCCTCTGCGATCACGTCGTCCAGATAGGCGTCCAGCTCATCCAGCGTATAACCCTTGCTGCCGTTGACCCTATCTTCCTCTACGGCAAGCAGTTCTTCCCGGAGCTTCAGCATTTTCTCCCGGCGGGTGTAAGTTTCAATGTCCATTACGACTAAGTCTCCCTCGCCATTCTTGGTAAGGAAAACCGGTTCAGCGGTCTCCCGGCACAACTCCGCGATCTCGTTATAATTCTGGCGAATGGCAGCAGATGGGCGAATATTCATCGTGATACCTCCTCGTATAATAAGTTTAAAGTTAATAAATCAGGTATCAGCAGGCTTTGGGATGCCCGTGATACAATAGCTGTAGGACAGCAGGGTCAAGCTCTGATGCCTCCAGTTGAGCCACAAGGCTGCTTCAAAAAAAGTCCGTCCCCCTGAGCCGGAAGTTAGCTGCAAACTCATTGGCTGTTTGCCGGAGGCAAGGCCGCCCTTTCAGCAGTGAGGGATATCGCATTGGCCTGCTCCGGAATGATTCTGATACGCGAGGTTGCGGACGCTCCGGTTATCATGGGTATCTCAAAGCCTGTTGGCCTGAAATCTCCATGTGGGGAGGTGAAAATTGTGAATCCATTATTCGTTGGCATTGACGTGAGCAGCAGGAGCAATGTCGCCTACCTGATGAACCCCGACGGCAGCAAGTATTCCAGTTTTTCTGTGCAGAACAACCTTGGCGGTGCTAAACTGTTGTCAGAGAGAATCGTGTCGGCGCTCAGTTCCATGCGGCTCAGCGATGTGGTGATTGGCCTGGAGGCCACCTCCATCTACGGGGACAGTTTGGTCTATGCTCTTCGCGAGGATGGCAGCCTGGGCCGATTCCAGAGGAAAATCCATGTTCTGAATCCGAAGCAGGTGCGGAAGTTCAAGGAAGCCTATCCCGATCTGCCCAAGAACGACTTTGTGGATGCCTTTGTGATCGCCGACCATCTCCGTTTTGGCAGGATCGCCAAGGAGGTCTATATGGACGACTATCGCTACCAGGCACTCAGAACCCTTACCAGAGCCAGATTTGATGTGATTCAGAACCTGACACGGGAAAAGCAGCGGTTTGCAAACTACTTGTTTTTGAAGTGCTCCGGCATGGCCCAGGACAAGGACATTCAGAACACCAGCGCCACCACCATTGCGCTCATGGAACGCTTTGAGACTGTGGACGATCTGGCAAATGCGGATCTGGACGAACTGACAGCTTTTATTGCCGAAACAGGCCGCGGCAGATTTGCCGATCCGAATGCTGTGGCCAAAGTGATACAAACTGCGGCCAAAGGATCTTACCGCCTGCCCAAGACTGTGAACGACACCGTGAACCAGGCAATGTCTGTTTCTATTGCCTCTATGCGGGCACTAAAGGAACAGGTCAAGGTTCTGGACAAAGCCATTGAACAACAGTTTGAAATTATCCCAAACACTCTAACTTCCATCCCTGGCATTGGCAAGGTTTACTCCGCCGGTATTATCGCTGAGATCGGCGATATCCACCGTTTCAGCTCTCAAGCCTCTGTCGCTAAGTTTGCCGGTCTTGTCTGGCACAAAAGCCAATCCGGTGAATTTGAAGCCGAACATTCCCAAATGATTAAATCCGGCAACCGCTATCTCCGTTACTACCTGCTGGAAGCCGCCAACTCTGTGAGAAGATGCGACTCCGAGTTCCGGCGCTACTATGACCTTAAATTCAAAGAGGTCAACAAGTACCAGCACAAACGCGCACTCGCTTTAACTGCCAGAAAACTGGTCCGGTTGGTCTTTCGACTGCTGAAAGACAACCGCCTGTATATCCCGCCGGAGGGCTGAGCGAACCGTTTGCCGCTCTGGTGTTCATGCCCTGTTTCAAATTTTCTCAGGGGCAGGGCTTAGATTGTTGTTGCCTTTTTGCTTCTGACATCCTGCTTTGTGTACTGTTTTACTCAATTTTTCCTTGCATCACCCTCTTGACTTAATACCATTGGACTCTTTGCGCAGATAGCATTATTCTAACCATATTATACTCATATAATGCAACCTCGTCAATATATTCCGTACAGTCATCGGGTTTTGCGTCCCCCGTTTTGTCGCCGCAACAGCAGGTCATTATAGTCTTTGGCCCCTTGCGGCGGATTGTCCAGCACCAAGTAGCCGGTCAGGAGGCGTTGGAGGCTCTGGGCCGCCATGCGTCCGGCATCGTCATTGTCCAGGCAGAGGATAATGCGCCTGATCGGATTGCGCTCCAGATACTGTCCCAGGGCCCGGGGCATCTTGTCATGGCCTCGGCGGCTCGGACCATAGACGCCGGACAGGGAGAGAGTGTTGGCTGTGCGCCAGTCCCGCCCCTCCTGCTTCAGTATGGTCAGGTAAGAGAGGGCGTCAATGGCACTTTCAAAAACGCAGAGGGTCTGCCGCGGCCCCGCCCTGACGGGAACCGCGAAGGAGAACCGCTTATCGCTCCCGGCCACCTCGCCCATGAAGGTGGAGCGGGGGTATGTACCACGCAGAGCGGCATACCTGGGCGTGTCCCCGTCGTAGCCCACGAACACGCAGTTGTGGTGGGCTGCGTCCTCATAAAGCTGGTTGTTTCGGATGCAGGCGCGGAGTATCTCGGCATCGATGCCGCGGCCGGTCAGGTAGGCCATCACCCGCCGGTCGTCGGTGTGGCGGGGCGGCAGATGAAACGGCTGGGGCCCGCGCCGCTCCGAGGGGACAGGTGCCGCCGGGGGCATGGACCCTGCGCCGAGGATATGCCGCACGGCGTCCGGCAGAGACAGGCCCCGCACCTCCACAAGATAGTCCAGCGCGGTGACGCCTCCCACGCCACGGGACCACCAGTACCATTTCCCATTGGAGAGTTTGAGGCTGCTGTGGGTGCGTGTGGCGTAGGAGCCGTTGCCGTGCGGAATCAGCTCGTCCGGCTCATACCGCCGCAGATAGGTTAGCAGGTCCAGCTCCCTGGCCTGGGCCAGCTGTTCCGGTGTGACGGGAAACATGGTTCCTCACCTCCTGTGTCATAAAATGATGCGAAAAGACGGCCTCCCTGGTATGGGAAGCCGTCTTGTTTTTGTGTTTCATATCGGGGCACGGCAAGTATGATGGTAGATACATATAGGCTGCGCCGTTCATATCGCACAATTACATCGCTTGCATTCTTGCATAAATAGCACAAATTGCACAAAGTTTATCAAAATGAGATTACGGTGTTGACTTAATAGAAGTTAAATGATATTATATAGTAAACAGCAAAGAAGAAAACGAGTTTTCGCTTTCGCCGCTTAAAGAGAAACGAGGTGACAATATCATGGCAGTAACAAGCACAGCATGAACCAGTAAGCAACACATTAAGACGTTCCGTTCTATCAGCTTAAATTTACAAAATTCAGAAAGAGTGAATCAAATGAATAAAGTTATTAACAGCAAGATGTACGACACGGCTACGGCCGAACTCATTAAGAAAGTGTTCTTTGGCGAAATCGACGATCCAGACGTTATTACTGATGCGCTCTATCGAAAGAAAAACGGCGAATTTTTCTATTGCGTCTGCCCGGATGACCCCGACGACCCCACATCTTACAGCATCATCCCGTGTTGCGAAGACGACGCAAAGCTGTGGGTCGAAGAGAACTGCAGTGGAGACAAGTACGTAGAGCTCTTCGGTGAAGTCGAGGAGTAAGCCTCAGTCTGCGTGGGCTTTGCCGC
>NZ_NFIL01000075.1:0-4231 GCF_002161755.1 Flavonifractor sp. An4
AACGCCCTCTCCTCCGTGTTCGTTCCCCTGGACTACATGGCCGTGATTTACAACACTCTCTACTGCTCCATGGAGAGCACCTACACCGCCAGCGCCACCATTGACAGCATCCGCCGGGTACACGCCATCCACCAGGGCGACGGCGCGGCCCTGGCGCAGCTCCCCGTGGCCACCTCCACGGACAGCGGCTCCATCCTCGGTGTACCGGGTATCGGCAAGTCCTCCACCATCCGCCGGTGTCTGCGCCAGATCCCACAGGTCATCCGGCACAGCCAGTATGGAGACAGCAAGCTCTTCTGCAACCAGGTCACATGGCTCATGGTAGAATGCCCCGGTGACTGCTCCGTCAAGACCCTGGCCCTGAACATCATCGAGGCCATCGACCGGGCCATTGGAAGCAGTTACAGCGACCTGAACCAGCGTGTGGCCCGCCTGCCCAGCGCCTCCGTACTGGCTACAAGGGTCAAGATACTCTGTCTGACCCATCATGTGGGCCTCATTGTCATAGACGAGATTCAGAACGCCATCCTCACCGCGTCCCGCAACAAACAGAGCAAGGCCCTCATCAAGTTCTTGGTGGAGCTGTCCAACGAGGCGTGCACCGGCATCTATTATGTGGGCACCCCGTCCGCCGAGGACCTCTTTTTGTCCCAGGAGCACCTCAAGCGCCGGACCCGGGGCCTGCGTCTGCTCCCCATGCGCCCGGACGGCATCTACCGTCGCTTCCTACATGAACTGTGGCCGTATCAGTACACCCCGGAGCGTGCCCACTTCACGGACGCACTTGTTAATCTGGTCTATGACCTGTCCGGCGGCATCCCCGCATACATCGTCAAGATTTTCTGCGAGGCCCAGGTGCAGGCTCTCCAGGCGGGGGCCGAACGGCTGGACGACAAGCTGATACGCAAAGCCGTGGAGACGCTCAGCATCGTCGTGCCCAAGACCTACGCCAAGGGAACCTACCTGTCCGACTTCTCCGTGTGCGATACGGACGAGGACACCGAAACAGACGCCGAGGCAGACACGGCAGAGGCCCTGGAGCCGGAACCCGTCTGCCGGCTCTATGCGGTGCCCCGGGGCCGGCCCAAAGCCAAACGGGACGAGCACGACATCCTGACCCTGGTGGCGGCGGGCCAGGACCCGGAAACCGCGGCTGCCGCCCTGGAACAAGCTGGACTCCTGGAGGTGTTCACAAGCGGCTGAATATTCTGCGGGATAGACACAGAAAACCCGCTTGCGCCTGGATAACTGCCTCTCCTGACACAGCGTTGCCGTGCCGTCCAAGGGGCGAGTCACCCTGCAAGCGGGTTTGCTTATTCAGATCATTGGGGCAGTGCCTACATCGGCTGCTCCGGGTTTGTTTCGTCCTTCGCGTCGCCAAAGAGGACGCGCAGATAGTCCCGGCGCCCGTAGAGCACACGGTCCACATAGATGTCGCTGCCGTGTACCCGGTAGAAGGTGAGATAGTTGCCTGTCACCAGAAAGCGGTAGCCGCTCTCCACATCGGCAATCGAGGACAGGGGCGCGCCCAGCTCCGAATGGTTTTCCAACTGGTCCACATCGTCCATGATGCGGTTCACAATACGCTCCGCCGCAGAAGTGTTTTGCAGGTCGGACGCGATGTAGTCCCATATCTCATCCAAATCCCGCCGGGCCTCTGCCGTGTAGTGTATCTTATTTTTCCCCATTAGCCCTCGCACGGAAATGCGCCCTCATGTCCTCCGGTGTCAGCCAGCCTTCGGTTTCCCCGGACTTCCGGCCCTTGGCAAGCTCGTTCATCAGCCGGATGGTGGCCTGGGTCCGCTCATAGTCCTGTATATCCATGATGGCGTACCGGCCCCGGCCATTCTTGGTCAGAAACACCGGAGCGCCTACCGCCACATCGTGCAGAACCTCGGTATAGTTGCGCAGATCGGAGATGGGTTTGATATTCGGC
Source organism: Flavonifractor sp. An4 (assembly GCF_002161755.1). Classification (NCBI taxonomy): domain Bacteria; kingdom Bacillati; phylum Bacillota; class Clostridia; order Eubacteriales; family Oscillospiraceae; genus Flavonifractor; species Flavonifractor sp. An4. The sequence goes on from NZ_NFIL01000075.1 coordinate 1,937, forward strand.
ATGGTGCTCAGCCCCCTTCTTATGCTCAGTATATCTCAATCTGCTGTAAAATTCAACATCATTTTTTACTGCTGGGAGTGTTCTTACATGCTTCATTATTTCCCAACACCTTACCCGGACGAACTCTGGTACAGTGTGATCGCCCGCTACCATACCCACAGCGGCGCCCTGTCCTGGCAGGCCACCATGAAGGCCCTGTTCGGCAACGCCCGTGACACGGATGTGGGCAGCTTTTTTCCAAACAACAGTATTCACAAAATCCTGGAACAGCTGCCGCCCGGTTTCCTTTCCACCCAGGAGGCCGCTCTGCAACACACTCTGCTCCCGTTCCTGATGCGGTTTCAGCCCCAGGAGAAAAAAGCCGCCATCCTGGAAGCCTTTCTGGCGGGCGAGGACATGCGGCCCCGGTATCTGCGGGCCACCCGGGACATCAAGCCCCGCTCCCTGCGCTACTGCCCCATCTGCATCCAGGAGGACACTCAAACCTACGGCGAGCCATACTGGCACCGGGAGCACCAGATCGGGCTCATGCCCCTGTGCCCCCGCCACCGCTGCCGGCTCCGGGACAAGCCCATCCCCAACACCCGGCCCCTGGGGGCACAGTATCTGCCACTGGATGGGCAGGACTGGGCGGAGCCGGACTATGGGGCGATGGACTACGAGCCGGCCCTGACCGACACCCTCTACGCCTACTTGACCATGCCCTATGACCTCAGCCCAAACCGGGAGGCCGATAACCTTGCCAGGGCCATGGAGAACGCCAGCCTGCTCAGCGAGGACAGCATACGAAAGCAGGCATTTGATGTTGATAAGTTACACACCGCCCTGACAGACAAGTATGGAACCGAGTTGGTGGAGCATTACTTTGGGACGCACATCACCAAAGCACACGCCCTGCGTCTGCGGCACTACCTGATCTACTCTGCCGAGGAGTATGCCCTGCTGACCGTCATGCTGGTGCAGGAGCCGGAGGTACTGTTCTCTCCGAAGCAAGTGCCGCTGACATTGGAGACCCGGATGCGGGAATTGGCCGCGTCTCATGTGATCCGGGACAAAGCCAGCATCGCCAAGCTGCTAGGCATCCGGGCAGACCGGCTTTTGCCCTACACCAGGCGGTTCGGGATTGCTCCGTTCTGGCCACAGTCCGGGTCACAAAAACAGGTGCAGGAGCGGCAAATTTATACCGTGACAATCCATCTGTCCCCGATGGAGAGAGAGGAGTTGAAGGTGTTTATGCGGGCGCAAGGTATGGAGGCCTACTCCCACGCCATGCGGTATTTTATGGAGGCAGGGTTGCGCCGGTGGCGGGAGGGGGGCTGGCCATGACGGAAGTGCCCTTGAAGGTATGTGGCCGCCATAAATTGCCCCATCTGCCGCAACGCCCCCCTTGCCCCCCCACTAGTACAGGAGATAAGGGGAGGCGGAAGGTTGTCTTGCAGCCTGCCGTGTGAACCCTGTATCCCCCAGCCTTGCCACATGGGCCCTGTCTGCTTTTCCACTTTTTTCTTCAAAAAACTTTTTACTTATACTATTATACTTCTTTTTTATTTTTTATAAAAAAGTGGAAAAGTAGACAGAAACACCGCAAACCCCTGTGCCGCAACGGGTTTCGAGCGCCTACTTTTTTCTTCCCCGTCCCTTTTTTGTGGACAGAGGCTACCCTTGCAGACATAACACGACCGCGCTATAATGTGAAAACAACCAACCATTTGCTGAAAGGAGGCGGTACAACATGGCAAAGGAGCCTGATACAAAGCCCGCGCCGGCGGAAAATGGTACAACATCCCGCGGCAAAAGTCCAGTCCAACAATTTCTCCAGGCCGCAGTGGCCCCCATCCTTGTCCTTTTGGCCATTTTTGGCTTCGCTCTGGTGTCCGGCTTGCGCCTCTGTCCGATACAGTCCGCGTCCATGGAACCTGAAATCCCCACATACAGTTATTGCCTCATCAGCACCCGTTACGACTACGATAGCCTCCAGGTGGGTGACATCATCGTGTATGACCATCCCTACGACCACATGCAGGTCGTACATCGCATCATCGCCGTGCTGCCGGACGGTATCATCACCAAGGGCGACGCCAACCCGGTAGATGACGGCATCCTGCTCACTGAGGGCGACATCTACGGCGTGTACCTGGGCCACATCCCCGGTGTCGGACGCATTGTCAACATTATCCGGACGCCGGTAGGTATCGGCTTCATATTGGCCATCGTGGTACTGCTGCTTATATCAGACGTCCGTTCGCAACAGAAGAAATCGAAAGACAGCAACCCCCCTGACGAGCAGTAGATCAC
>NZ_NFIL01000076.1:0-4160 GCF_002161755.1 Flavonifractor sp. An4
CGCTGAACGTGAGCCCACCGCCCGAAACAGAAAAGGCCCCTCCTCCCTCCTCGCCCCTGCCGGAAACTCCGCCCCAGCTCCCGGCCGTGCGCCCTGCCCAAGAGGCAAAGGCCCGGGGAGAAAATTTCCGCATCACGGACGACCACCTGGGCGAGGGCGGACCCAAGGAGAAGTTTCGCCGCAACCTGGACGCCATCCGCACCCTGAAGGCCATCGAGGCAGAAGGACGCGGGGCCACGGCGGAGGAACAGGAAGTCTTGTCCCGCTATGTGGGCTGGGGCGGGCTGCCGGACGCCTTTGACCCGGACAAGGAGAACTGGTCCAAAGAATACAGGGAGCTGAAGGAGGCCCTGACGCCGGAAGAGTACGAATCGGCCCGGGGTTCCGTCCTCAATGCCCACTACACCAGCCCCGCCGTCATCCGCGCCGTCTATGAGGCTCTGGAGCACATAGGCTTTCGGAGCGGCAACATCCTGGAGCCGTCCTGCGGCGTGGGCAGCTTCTTCGGCTGTCTGCCGGAGAGCATGGCCGGGTCGAAACTGTACGGCGTGGAGCTGGACAGCATCAGCGGCCGCATCGCAAGACTGCTCTACCCCAGGGCCCATATCACCGTGGCCGGCTTCGAGACCACGGACCGGCGGGACTTCTACGACCTTGCCGTGGGTAACGTACCCTTTGGAAATTACCAGGTGAACGACCGGGCCTACAACAAACTGGGCTTCTCCATCCACAACTACTTCTTCGCCAAGGCCCTGGATCAGGTGCGCCCCGGCGGCATCGTGGCCTTCCTCACCAGCCGCTACATCATGGACGCCAAGGATTCCGCCGTGCGCCAGTATCTGGCCCAGCGGGCGGACCTGCTGGGGGCCATCCGCCTGCCCAACAACGCCTTCAAGGCCAACGCCGGCACGGAGGTAGTGTCGGACATCCTGTTCCTGCAAAAGCGGAGCAGCCCGCAGGTCACAGAGCCGGAGTGGGTGCAGACCCGGGAAGCGCCGGAGGGCTTCATGGTCAACCGCTACTTCATCCGCCACCCGGAGATGGTGCTGGGCCAGCCCGTAGCCGAGAGCACCCAGTACGGCAAGCAGGACTACACCGTGGCGCCCATCCCCGGCGCGGACCTTGCCCAGCTGCTCCGCGATGCGGTGGGTCATGTCCAGGGCCGCTATGCCGGGGCCGAGCCGCCGGAGCTGGAGGATGGGGCAAAGCCCGCCGCCACGCTTCCCGCCGACCCCGGTGTGAAGAACTACTCCTATGCCCTGGTAGGCGGCCAAGTGTACTACCGGGAAAACAGCGTCATGGTCCGCCCAGAGTTGACCGCTTCGGCGGAGGGACGTGTCAGGGGCATGATCGCCCTGCGGAACTGCGTACACGGCCTTATCGCCCTCCAGATGGACGAGCACAGCACAGACGCCGCCATCCAGGCCAAGCAGCAGGAGCTGGGCCGCCTGTACGACGCCTTCTCCGCCCGGTACGGCCTTATCAACGACCGGGCAAACCGGCAGGCTTTCGACAAGGACAGCGCCTACTACCTGCTCTGTTCCCTGGAGATTCTGGACGATGAGGGGAAACTGAAGCGCAAGGCGGACATGTTCACCAAGCGCACCATCCAGTCCCACCGGGCTGTGACCCATGTGGACACCGCCGCCGAGGCCCTTGCCGTTTCCATCGGAGAGCGGGCCCGGGTGGACCTGGAATTTATGGCGTCGCTCATGGGCGGCAGAGAGCACATCCCCCAAATCGTGGAGGACCTGTCCGGCGTCATCTTCAAAAATCCGGGGACCGGCCCCTTTGACTTCGACGAACAGGGCGAACACTGGGACAAGGGCTGGCAGACGGCGGACGAGTATCTCTCCGGGAATGTGCGCCGGAAACTCCGTGCCGCGCAGATGATCGCAGAACAGGACCCCTTCTTCGCCAAGAATGTGGAGGCGCTCCAGGCCGCCCAGCCCCGGGACCTGGACGCTTCGGAAATCGAGGTGCGCCTGGGCGCTACCTGGATTGACCCGTCCTATATCCAGCAGTTCATGTATGAGGTGTTCCAGACCCCGGTACGCCTGCGTGAGTACATCCGTGTGCTGTATTGCCGGCAGACGGCGGAGTGGTCCATCACCGGAAAGGGCACCGTCCCATACAACGATGTGGCCGCCTGGACTACTTACGGCACCGACCAGACCAGCGCCTATAAAATCCTGGAGGACAGCCTGAACCTGCGGGATGTCCGCATCTACCGAACGGTAAACGATCCGAACGGGCAGGAGCGGCGTGCGCTGGACAGCAAGGAGACCACCCTGGCCTCACAGAAGCAACAGGCCATTCGGGACGCATTCCGCGACTGGATCTGGAAGGACCCGGAGCGGCGGCAGGCCCTGGTACAGCAATACAATGAGCAGATGAACTGCATCCGGCCCCGGGAATATGATGGGAGCCACATCACCTTCGGCGGCATCAACCCGGCCATTCAGCTTCGGCCCCATCAGCTCAACGCCATCGCCCGGGTGCTGTACGGCGGCAACACGCTCCTGGCCCATGAGGTGGGCGCGGGCAAGACCTTCGAGATGGTCGCCGCCGCCATGGAGTCCAAGCGCCTGGGCCTATGCCAGAAGTCCATCTTCGTGGTGCCTAACCACCTGACCGAGCAGACCGCCTCGGAGTTCCTGCGGCTCTACCCCTCCGCCAACATCCTTGTGACAACCAAAAAGGACTTCGAGAAGCGCAGCCGCAAGAAGTTCTGTGCCCGCATCGCCACCGGGGACTATGACGCCGTCATCATCGGCCAAAGCCAATTTGAGAAGATACCCATGAGCCCGGAACGGCAAAAGCGGATGCTGGAAGAACAAATCGACGACATCGAAGAAGGCATCCGGGAGGTCAAGAGGGCCAAGGGCGAGCGGTTCACCATCAAGCAGCTGGAGCAATCGAAAAAGTCTTTGATGGCCCGGCTGGAAAAGTTGCAGGCCAACCACCGCAAGGACGATGTTGTGACCTTTGAACAGCTGGGCGTTGACCGGATGTTCGTGGACGAGGCGGATTTCTATAAGAACCTGTTCCTCTACACCAAGATGCGGAATGTGGCTGGCCTCTCCACGTCCGACGCCCAGAAGTCCAGCGATATGTTCCTGAAATGCCGCTACCTGGACGAGCTGACCGGGAACCGGGGCGTCATCTTCGCCACCGGGACCCCCATCTCCAACTCCATGACGGAACTCTACACCATGCAGCGGTATCTGCAATACGACAGGCTCCAGGAGCTGGACATGACCCACTTCGACAGCTGGGCTTCCAGGTTTGGAGAGACCGTGACGGCGCTGGAACTGGCCCCGGAGGGGACCGGCTACCGGGCCCGCACCCGCTTCTCCAAATTCTTCAACCTCCCGGAACTGATGAGCCTCTTCAAAGAGGTTGCGGACATCCAGACAGCAGATCAGCTCCATCTTCCCGTGCCGGAGGTGGAGTACCACAATATCGTCTGCCAGCCTACCGAATTCCAGAAGCAGATGGTCCAGGAACTGTCCAAGCGGGCGAGCAAGGTACATAGCGGCAAGGTGGAACCCAGAGAGGACAACATGCTCAAAATCACCTCGGACGGCCGCAAGCTGGGACTGGATCAGCGCATTCTCAACCCCCTGCTCCCGGACGACCCTGGGAGCAAGGTCAATCAGTGCGTCGGCAACATCCTGCGCATCTGGAGAGAGGGGGCGGCAGACAAGCTGACCCAGCTGGTATTCTGCGACATCTCCACGCCCCAGGCCACTTCCGGACAATTCACCGTCTATGACGACCTGCGGCGCAAACTTGTCCGCGGCGGCATCCCGGAGGAGCAGGTCGCCTTCATCCATGAGGCCGGCACCGAGGCGAAGAAGAAAGAGTTGTTTGCCAAGGTCCGCTCCGGCCAGGTGCGCGTCCTGATGGGCAGTACACAGAAAATGGGGGCGGGCACCAATGTCCAGGACCGTCTCATCGCCATGCACGACCTGGACTGCCCGTGGCGGCCCCGGGACCTGACCCAGCGCAAAGGCCGCATCGAGCGGCAGGGGAACCGCAACCCTCTCGTCCATGTGTACCGCTATGTCACCGAGGGCACCTTCGACGCCTATCTGTGGCAGACCGTGGAGAAGAAACAGCAGTTCATCAGCCAAATCATGACCTCCAAATCCCCG
>NZ_NFIL01000077.1:0-4112 GCF_002161755.1 Flavonifractor sp. An4
ACCCCGCTCTTTTACCAGGGGAATTTCAATGCAGACGGAAAGAAGATGCGGGCCATATTGGTGCGCGAAGTGTCCAACGGGACAGACACCTACCGGCTCTGGAGGCGCGATGGAAAGCCCGACAGGAAGAGGCCCAGCAACACAGACGACGCCTATATTCTTTATGTGGAACTGGGCGGGTATCTTGCCACGCTCGGTATGACGGACTTCTATCTGACTGGCCACTGCGGTCATCAGGCCGCGGTTACAGCCCTATACGGGGACGAAGATAAGCGGGAGCAATACTTTGACAGCCTGAAACCTTCCGATGGAAATGGTGCGGCGGAGGCACTGGAGCAGGAACGGGCGCTCGCCCAGGAGTATGGCCGCAGCCCGGCCCGTCAGGCCGACTACATCAAGTTCATCCTCGACCGCCACACTGCCGCCTATCGTGCAGCCAAAGAAAACAGTGGAGAGACCCCACCTGACTACACCGGTGCGCTTGTACTGGGAGAACTCCAGAGCTGTGTGGAACTGTACCATATATATAAAGACAAGCAGAGGGAGCGAAACTGGGCGTATTGCCGGAAGTGCAACCAGCTGGCCGAAAAGCAGGTACAGAAGGCTCTGCGCGTCATCCGGGAAGGCGGCGTACTCCGCAACGATACCGTGGAGTTCTATCGGAGCCGGTATGATTTCAGCGCATGCTCCATTTTTCTGCATCTCATGAAGCTGTATTATGTGGATGTACCCCTCCGAGTTCAGGGGTGGATCACCAACAAGCTGGTCTCTGCTACGATCTCAGATGGCCGGTGCTCCGATATACACTTTTGGGGAAACAAGGGCGATAGGACTTCCCAGCGGTTCGTGGACTGCATGAACGAGTTGATTCGTGCGGTGGCCTCCTGATAGAGCACGGCATGGGAAAATACATCGACCTGGACCGCCTCCCCCCTGACATGAGAGCGTGGGAGCGTGTGTGTCAGTCGGTGCCGGTCATGTACCATACTTTTTCATTTTAGTGTTTATTTTCAGGTTTAAGGAATACATGGGAAAGGTACGGAAATGACTGTCACAGACCTGCACAGCAAGGCCAGCCGTATGAGAAGCCGGGAGCCGGTAGGCTTCCGGCTTCTCATACGGCCCCGGAATCATGCTCCCGCATCCGCTTGTGGGGACTGCGGCAAGTTTCCGATATATTTTTCCAGTCGCGCCGGCTATCAGGGGCCTGTGTACCTCTGATACGCCGTTACGGCTTCATCAAAATTCACAAAAGGAGGACTTTCAAGTGAAAAACAGATACACAGAACTTCGCCAGAGACAGCAGCAGGAGGTCAACGCGCTCCCGATTGGCTTCGCGTTCAGCGACCGGCAGTTCGAGGAGATGATGCGGGGCTGGGGCCTCGACCCGGAGACAGACCTTGACAAGATCTACAAAGCCGGGAATACAGGCGGCTTTTTCAAGAAATCGGACACACAGCTCATCCGTGACACATTCAGCAGGCACGAAAAAGAACTGCGGGACGCCATCGCGGAGGACGAAACCGGCGAGGGGTTCATCTACGAGATGTTCCTCGACGAGCTGGACAACCATGAGTACGGCTACACGAGAGACACCGAGGACACACTGTACGCGCTGGGCTATACGGCGGACGAGGTGCTGGGGAACCCACGCCTCAAGAGAGGCATTGAAAAAGCCGTCACGGAGATTTGCGGGAGGGACTAAGTGATAATATGCGGTTTACGTCCTATCATAAAATAGCAAATTATAAGCAAAAAAGATGGGAGGCCACGCCACAAAGGCTGGTCTCCCGTTTTCACTAGTCAGGGGTTTCCGCTTTTTCTCTATTATATATCTGACGACTGCTTCAGATGGCTGAAGAGCCCAAAGTCGCCATAGATTGCACAGCTTCCTGGGTAAACTCTACTTCCGGGTAGGTGCAGTAATCGGAATAGGCACTGCGCCCGGTCAGCCTGCAAATGCCCTGGTCTATCGCCCACTGGAGCGCTGCCGGATGGTTCCGGGTGTCGAAGTACGCGCAGTTGGGATTCGTGACCGATGAATTGGGCAGGCAGGTTGTAATCAAGTTCCTGCAGGTCAGTTCTTCCGCCGGGTCACCGATGACAAAGACCGCGAGCCGCTTGTCACCAAAATAGGTCGTCTTCCCCAATGATACATTTTCCCCTGCCCGAATGTCTGGAAAGTTAGGCCATGTTCGGATATTCATATCAATCACCTCCTTAATATCGTTATCAATATCTCTATATTTTATAGTTTATTATATCATTTTCGTGGCGTTTTGTCAATAAAATACACAAAATAGCGGGAAATAATGTTTGCAATACGCTCAATTTATGATATAATAAAGTCAAGGAGAAAATAAAATTTGGGTATGTGCCCTCTACGATACACGCACAGAAATATACATAGACATAGAAAGAAAATATATAAAGGGGAGAAAGCACATGTCTGTTGCACTGAACGGCGATGCCCTGACTATCGGCGGCCGCATCCGATGGGTCAGGCAGAACGCAAAAATCAATATCAAAAACTTTGCCCAGGAACTCGGCATATCCGCCAATTATCTTAGTATCCTGGAGCACGGAAGGCGCCCGCCCTCAGACCAACTTCTGCGAAAAATCGCGGAAGTCGGCGGGGCATCCTATCAATGGCTTAAAGATGGTGAGGATGCCGCAAAAGAGGACGACGCAGGTAACACCTTGCCGCAGGCTCAACCTGATCAAACACCGGATATCCGGCTTTTCCTGCGGGTCCTGCAGTGCTATCAGCCGAAAATATTTCCCGAAACTGTAAGCTATATTCTCAATGTGGAGACTGACACCTTTATCAAGTTCATGGATAGGGAGGTGGAATTAGACCTGGAGCAGGAAGGCATCCAGATGCTGGCCAAGCGCCTTGATCCGGACAAAGTGGTGCGCGAGATGGGCGCAGTCGGGCGCCTCCTCACAGAGGTCAACACGGTCAATTCAACAGAAGTCGTGAAGAAAGCCATCAAGGACTATTTAGCACAGTTCGAGGATGGCGCATATACATGGGAGGTATCAGAAGGAGCGGACGAGGACGGCGAATATAGACTGCCTGATTGTACCGTTGAAATCAATACACTGACCTATATGGGCCGCAGGAAAGAGGCACAGGACGAGACAACTGTTTTCCGCTTTCAGTATGTGAAGGAAAAGAAGGGAACTGCTGCGAACAGACTGTTCGGCTGGTCGTCGAAGGGTGACTTCAGCAGGTATATGGAAGTGGTCAATCAGCGTCTGCCGCGCCTCAAACCGGGCCGAAAGAGCAAATCGTCGGAAAGCGACAAGCGCGAAGTCTTTGTATTTTCTAACAAAGTCCTATACGAGAGATTTGCGGAATGTCTGGTGTCCATCCAGCGGGACCGGGAATCCCGCAGTGCCGGTCTTGCCGCCGCGGGCCTGCCCTCTCTCCTCCTGTTGAATGTGACTCAAGAGTCCTCTTCCATCGTGCGCGGTATGCAGCCTCTGCCTCCGTTTGCGATCACAACCGCAAGGAAGTATCTCAGCGACTTTGACGGGGATAAGCTGGCGAACAACTTACTCCCGCCCCAATTAGGGGAATATCCTGAACTCCATGCACATGAATACTTCCTGTCCTTTGTGCATGGGATAGTAGAGAAGGATAGGGATGTCCCCGTGCTCTATCCGCTCTATATCGTTGACAAGGACCAACCGAATGTTACAGTGGAATTGACCCAGGAGAGCAGGCACAAAATCGTATCCAATCTCCAGGCCCCTGTCGAACAGCGCTTTTTGGGCTTTTCTGTCCCCGCTGTGACCTATGTATTCCGGGACAAAGCGCTGTATCAGATATTCGTGGACTGCGCGAAAACACTCCGGGAGGAAACGGGCCCGGCCGAGGGCGCCTCGACCAGACACCAGCATATCTTCCTGCTTCTGGACGAGGATTGCCAAGCTGTTGCGGACAATACAACCTTCCAGCTGTAACATTTCTAACTGCATAGCCCCAAAACAAGACGGCTTCCCATACCAGGGAGGCCGTCTTTTCGCATCATTTTATGACACAGGAGGTGAGGAACCATGTTTCCCGTCACACCGGAACAGCTGGCCCAGGCCAGGGAGCTGGA
>NZ_NFIL01000078.1:0-3752 GCF_002161755.1 Flavonifractor sp. An4
CTTGCTGGCAGGAGTGTACTTGGTAAAGTCCAAGCGGTCGTTACTGCTCAGGTATGCGATTTTATCGGCTGTGTCCGGAGTGGACGCGCTTGAGGTTTTACCGTAAAATTCACCGCTGGTCTCGCCGGCACATACGATTGCGTAATCAAGGTCGCTGTCCTCGATGATTTTATTGAACCCACTGTCGAGGCAGATGATGTTACGCAAATTGTCGCAACCAACGAACAGGGCACGCACTGCGTTGTAGTCGATATTATCGCCTATGATGACGGTCTCGATGTTGGGGTTGTTGCGGAACGGGGTGATTTTTAACTGGGAATGTTCGAAGTTCAGGAAGTTCATCTGAGTCATGGACTTTCTTGCGTTGAACTGCATGGTTTCGTCGACATTGCGGTTCATCTTGGCTTCGACCTCTGCGTCAGTCCAATCGTTGGTGATGACCAGCACGCCGTCATGGAGCACCCACTTGATGTTCCCGATGGGACGCAGTTCGTCGAGGGTATGGGTCTCCCCCGTGCCGCCTGTGATAGTGTCATCAACACCGTTGATGATGGCATATGCGCCAGTGGCTCGGACGCCGGTGTAGAACGAACCGTAACCGCTTCCAGACGCGGAACCGGGTGCTCCGGATGTGAAGATAAGGTCATTGTACAGGTCACGAGCCGCGGGGTCGGTCAGGGTCAGGTTGCCACCGAGGGTCGTGTTACCCTTGATGTAACCTTCGTACAGAATGTCGTTGTAGCCGAGCGCACCGCCGAAGATGTTCACACCGACGATGGACAGGGACAGGATGGCCACCAGAAGGGACGCCATCAGTTTACGGGAACTAAACTTAGTTTTCATTCGTAATTACCTCCTTGTAGGTGATGTTATCGGTTGTATGTGGGATGGTACGCTCCGGACTCGCACCACCTCGGACAGAGTGTTTTTTCTCTGTCGTCAATGCTCTGGCCTGAATGCCAGATTTTCAAGGTGCCGTGGGGCTGCGGAAGATCTGCCGCATCTTCCTGCTCCACGGCGGGGGCAGAAAAGTAACGGGAGAGGGGTGCAACCGCGCATCTCTCTGTCATTCGTTTACAGAGTGCCCCCTCTCCATTACATATATATGTACGCTGTGGTTTCCGACAGGGTGGCCCCGGGGAGAGGCCGCAAAGGCCCCACCCCAGGTCACCGGTTCTGCCGGAAACGCAAAAAGCGGTGTCGAGCGTAAGACCCAACACCGCCCGAAAAATCAGAGCGTAACACAATAGGCCCTATCCCCCGCCTTTCGCCCTTGCAAAAAGGGCTGTGTCTGGGTATAATAAGGCTACGGTGCAGTCAATTTGACTGTTGTGCTGAGTGGTCGAGACACTCTTCACAGGCCCGTGGGGTGGTGCAAACACCCTGCGGGCTGCCGCTTAATTGCGTTTCCAGCATCATTTTATACCATGTCCGCTGGAAAATCAAGTGGTTTCACATATTGCAGACATGATATCAGCCGACCCTTCGGCTCCAGCTTCATCAATACTCCTGCGCTGGCGGAGACAGCGGACATTTGAGGCATGGGGACCGCTTCCCCCCCAGGGGAGGAATACATGGGGATGCGTCCCACGCGGGCGTACGTGGCCTTGCCGGGGGTCATGACTTCAAGGCCCCGGCGCGAAAAATGGTGCGGTAGGCGACCCAGCCTACCTTATTATATAATATGTATCACGAGACTGTTCCGCCGTAGGCGGGCAAACAAAAATGGGGATGGGACGCTGAGCGTCCCATCCCCATTTTTGGCGTTAGAGGGCACCCGCAGACGCCGTAGGCGGCAAGGGCAAGCGACGGCCCACGGACGGCGCGCAGTAAGGGCCCCGCGATCTGCCGCAAGGCAGGGCGCGGGGTGACGCTGCGGCGGCGGGCTTGCCCGGCGACGTGGCGTCAGTCCTGCCGGCTGTGCCGGCCACGCAGACGGTTTTACCGGCGGCGTGTCAGGACCCCTTATGCCCTTTTTGGCTTTTTTGCCGTTTATAGCGCCGAACGGTGCAGAACGGCAAAAGCAGCCCATATATGCATCGGTTTCAGTGCTGAAACCAGGTAAAATCCCGGATCAAAAAATGGTGAATTTCAGCATTTTGCAGAACCGGATTTTTTTATTCGCATATATGGGCATATTTTGGAGCGAAGCGACGACAGTTTTCAGCATCAAGTCATGTCATATGACACGCGTGCTGAAAACTGTATCTGGCCGCAATTTTGCGCATTTTCAGCAAATTTCCAGTGGGAGGAAAAATGCAGAATTTCATCTTTTTTCCTCTGGCTGGAAATTCTGGCCCGCTTTTGCCTTGGCCGCACCGGGAAATGGAACGCAGTCCAGAGCAAAACAAAATTTTTTGAAATAATGTTGACATTTTAATTTTAATGATTATAATATAGAGTAACAGGCGAGCAATAAATTGTAATATAAAATTACGTTTTGACCCGCTGTAATAGCAAGTATCGCAGCACATATTACGGCCGATAAGCCAGATACAGGGCGCTGGCGGATGTTCCGATCCTTGACTACTATTTCAAGGAGGTGACTGTCATGAAGGAAATGACAGTCCGCCCTGTATCTCCGGCCCAGCCTGAGAGTCAGGGCAACAACTTGGGGCCACAGGCCCTCGCACCGAGGTTGGCGGCGCTGCTGCCGGCCTGCACGGGAGCAGCGGAATTTGGCGCCCGGTATCGAAGCAGTCACAGCGAGAGAGCCGAGGATTGGGCCGCGGTCGCGGACATCCCCGACCCAGATGTGCGCGGTGGCAAGATCGTCCATGCGCTCATAGCCTATGAGTTGGCACGGTATGTTGGTCTTGATCCTGAGCCACTCGATATGCTCCATGCCTCAGCAAAGGCCCAAAAGGTCATCGACGCTTGCGTGAGACGGGTCACATCGGTATATCGGGCCGAGCAGGCGCGCGGCACCCATCCGGTACTGTTGCCCGAGTATCATGTGGACTGCCTGGCCGCATGGGCTCTGGAAGGTATCTGCGTTGGATATTGCGACTGTGCGATTGTGACGGATGATACGATCTATGCCATGGAGTACAAGGCCGGCACGGGTCCTATCCACTACACACAGGCGCTCGGCCAGTGCAAACTGTACGCACTCGGTCTAATCAACGAGTTTGGCGTCCGGCCAAAAATCATCCTGGAAGTCATGAAACCCGGAATCAACTTTGATCGGCGCGTCGAGATGACCTCGGAGGAGCTGACCCGGTGGGGCGAGGAGACCATGGTGCCCCTGGTGCACCGCGTGATGCAGGGCGAGCGGACTTTCCGTCCCGGACAGCATTGCAATCTGTGCCCAGGACGGCCCCTGTGCCGGGCGTGGATTGAACAGATGATCACGATGTTGGTCAGCCGGTATGGGCGCGGGGCAACCGTATCGCCTCAACAGGTCCCCAAGCTCAGCGAGCAGGAAGTCTCTGAGCTGTTGGGACTGCTCGGGGACATTGAGTCCTGCCAAAGACCCCTGGAGGAATGGGCCGTCGGTCATATCCAGCATGGGGGTACTATACCTGGCTATCGGCTGGGCCACAACCCCGGCAATCTGCGCTTCCATGACGAGGCGACGGTGCGGGAAATCCTGGAAGCGCATGGCCTCTGGGAGCGGGGCTTGAAACTGCGGACACCCCGCGAGATGCGGCAGGCCATCGGTGACGAAGCATATCAGATGGTAGCTAGCTACGCCGTCCGCTCTCCGGGCAGGGATGTCCTCCGCCGGGATGATACCGTCGTCGGAGGGC
>NZ_NFIL01000079.1:0-3743 GCF_002161755.1 Flavonifractor sp. An4
GGAACGAACACGGAGGAGAGGGCGTTGAGACCCCGCCGGCGGTCCGAAGGTTTGAGTTGGGCGGCGTCTGGCTGCGGGGGCGAACAGGCAAGGCGGCGGAACAGGGCCTCTTTGGATAGCATCTCCGGCATGGCCTCCAGGAACGGGTTGGGCTGTGCGCCGCTGAGCTGATTGGGTGTGTAGACGGCATCCACCGCCGGTTGGTCTGGATATTTCACTGGTGTTTCCTCCTCTCCTGGGTTCGGTGAGCCTTGATGTCCGCGCCGCTCTGACGCCGGTCCGCCTCCGGTCTGGCCTCGTCCCGGATGGCGGTCAGCTTCTGGAGCAGCTCCACCCGGCCCTCGTCCTCCAGCTTCTGAAAGTCCCGCTTGTGCCGCCGGTCCGCCCTCCAGTACAGCTCGCTCTCCGCCCTGGCTGCGCCGTCATAGGCGGCATACTGCGGGGCGAGGCGGAAGGGGACATAGGAGCCGTCCAGCACCAGATAGATTTCCCTCACGCTCTGCCCGTCGTAGGCGATAGACACCTTCTGTCCGATCTGCCGCTGGCCCTCCTCCGAGGCCAGGAAACCTCCGTTGATGTAGAGAAGGTGGTCGTGGCTGATGCCTTTGCGGGTCAGTTTGCAGGTCTTTCGGGGCAGGCTCATGTAGTAGACCTCCTGGGGATTCAGTTCCAGCAGGGCGGACTTGCCCGCGGCGGCGTAATACTGCCACAGGCCGGCGGCGGTGGGGGCGACGCCCTGCTGGAACATCTCCGGGGACATCTGGAGACTGTCCAGCACCCGGCGGCCGTTAAGGTAGAGGATGCAGTGGATAAGGATTTGCGTAAACTGAGTCAGGTCGAGGGAAGCCTGAGCACGGTAGTCCACCGCCCACCGCTCCTGTGCGTCCGCCTCGATAACACCCCGGCCCCGCAGGATGGGCTTGTACCGGCCCTGCATCAGATCGAACATCTTTTCCACAAGTCCCTTTCGGTCGGGGCGGAACGGGGGCAGGGCCTCGCAGGTGACGCCGTAGCGGAGGCACAGTTCCTTCATACGGCCGCCCAGGAAGTCCCGCCCCTGGTCTGTGATGACCTCAGACGGGAGCCCTTTGCTGGGCCAGTCGGCAGCGTCGATGTCGATGCCGTAGCCCCGGCAGTATTCCATCTTGTCCATGGCGGCGTTGGCAAGGCAGGCCATGACGGCTTCCTCGCCCGCCTCATAGCCCACATAGAGCCCCGCAATCAGTTGGGTGGCGGTGTCCACGGCCAGGTAGACATAGGGGCGGCCCACGACCTTGGTGCGGTCCAGGCGGGAAACAAGGTAGATGTCTGCTGTGGTGGCATCCATCTGATAGGCCCCGATGTGATCTTTCCATGCCATGGCGGACCCGGTGAGGGGGCGGGCGGTTCTCTGGTAGTTGGTGAGGCCGTCCCGGGCGATGGTCCGCTCACTGCGGCGGTGGTATGCCTGGTCGTAGAAGTAGTGGCGGAAGGCCGGCCATGTGGGGCGCTTGTCTGCCAGATGGCCGTCCGGGGCGGTGAAGAATTGATGGAGCATGAGGTCGTAGGTGTCCCGCAGGGTGGGCCGCTTGGCAGAGTAGTAGAAGGTCTGGATGGCGCGCTTGTAGTAGTTCTCGTACTCCGGCGGACGGCGCTCCCGGGACTTGTGTTTCATCACGGCCCCGGTGGCGATGTATTGATAGTACAGCCGCAGGACGCGCCGGCTGGTGGTGCCGTGCTCCTGCGCCGCCTCTGCCGCAAGCTGGCGGCGAATGGCAGGGTCGCTGACGCAGTCCCCGTTGTCAAGCAGGGGCTGAATCAACGCCATGCGCACCTGCTCCGCGGCCGTCTGCGGCGCTTCCCCCTGCTCTGCGGTGCAGGGCTCCGGGGCAGGTGCGCGGGGATAGGCGTCCAGTTCCCGCTGGTCCACGAAGCGGGGCGGCCCCGGAGCGTCACAGGAGACGAGCCATGCGCCTTGGGGCTCTGCCTTCAGGATGCGGAACTGTTCACCGTTGATGTCAAGGTACATCGCTTTTACACTCCGTTTCTTCTGGATTTTGTTTGATGTAAAGTGGGATGCAGGGGTGTTTCCGTCCACAAAAATGGGACAAGGAAGCAAAAAGTGGACACCTGGAACCCGTTGCGGCACAATAGCTTACGGTGTTTTTGTCTGCTTTTCCACTTTTTTATAAAAAAGAAATAAAGAAATATAACAAGTATAAATAAAATGTTTTTTGAAGAGAAAAGCGTAAAAGTAGACAGGGATGCAGACATAGCACGAAACCACGCCTGTCGTCTTAGTTCATGCCTCGCTTCTTTTTGTATTAACAGAGGCATGGTGGGACAAGGCTTGGCCGCAAGGTGCGGGCGGCAGGGCCTGGGAATACAGGGTCCATGCGGCAGGACGCGAAATGGCCTTCCGCTTCCCCATCTTCCTGTATTAGCAGGGGGGCAGGGGGAGGCGGCATGGACGAAGATCACCAGGTGTCCCGCCGGGGAATAAACTCGACTTCCACCCAATCCGGGATAGGGTCGCTGGGCTCCCCGCCAAAACTGTTTCCCTGTTTCGTGCAGATGTCCGGCCGGCGGTCTGCCCTGGGGTCTATATCGACATACAACCTGCCCTCGCATTCATAGACAGGGCGGCTCCAGCTGTCCCGTCCCACCAGCCGGAGTCGCAGTTTGGGTGGCTGGACTTCCCAGCGTGCCGGTTCCTTTGCAATAGCCCAGGCGGACAAGGATGTCTTGGGGGCGCCTGGCATATCTTCAAAGGCCTCCATCATGCCGCACTCGTCGCATATATAGACATTGAGCCGGCGGCTCAGGGCATTCTGTACGGGATCGCTTTCCATTACAGGTCGGCCACATCGTGGACAGGGATAGTCCCCATCCCACTGCTTCTCGGCAAAACGTGCTATGAGCACCTTGGCCGCTTCTTCACTCATGTACTCTTTCATATCAACATCAACCTTTCTTTGTATTTAGTCGTTCATGACAGGGTGACGGGCGGGGGCCTCTGCGCCGATGCACCCTTAACATCATGGAACTTAGTCAGCCCCATCCCTCTGTATTCCCCAGGCCGTCAGGGAGCAGGAGACACACCACCCTCCCGGAACAGGGCAACGCGCCAGTCTGATACGCCTACGGCCTCCCAGTACCGGCGGGACAGCTCCAGCTGTTCCAGCGTGGTGGCCTTGGTCAACTCGTCCTCCCGCACTACCTCCCGGACAGCCTGGGTCTCGTCTGTGCGGTGGATCAGAAAATCCGTTTTCCACTCCTGCTTCAGATATGAGGCTCGAATGCCTACGGGGTTCACATGCTGGAACTGTTCCGGGTCAAGGCGGCAGTTCTCCTCGTAGTTCTCCACCCGGTCATCCGCCTCCAGCCTCTTGGCGTACTCCTGCTCCGCATAGCTGTTGACGCAGATGATGCGCCCACACTTTCCACTGTGAAACCGTATCTCTCTCACCTTCTTCGAGGCCCGCTTCACGGTAAATCACCCCCTCTGTTTTTTGGATGAAATTCAGACTTACTTCCGATTTTTTCTGTATCTCCGTATTTAATCTGAAAAAATAGAGGTGTTTTGGAAGGGACTGGGAATTTTCGAGGTGTTTTTTTCAATTAAATCCCCATTTAATCTGAAAAAATGGGGGTATTTCTGGAAACACTTGGAATTTTGAGGCCATTTTTTCAAATTAAATCCCTTAAATCCGAAAAATCAGAGAATTATTTTGAAACACTATGTTCCCTTCCATTTTATTTTC
>NZ_NFIL01000008.1:0-103371 GCF_002161755.1 Flavonifractor sp. An4
CTAAAACGAAACCTGGCGTTAATTAACGCCAGGCCTCGCAAAGTTTTGAATTTCCATTCTGCCCAGGAATTATGGGACTTCGAACTCAATTCCTGTTGCACTTAGTTTGACAATTCACTGTACCTACCCATTTTTCACCCCCAAACGGGTGGTTTCAAAAATATGGATCCATGGTATGATAAAACCATACGAAACAGGAAAGGAGAGTTGGCGTGTGGAAAAGGCAAAAACATATCAGGTCGAAGGCGCAACACTCACGATTCCGCTTCAGTATGACGAAAAATCTGGAAAATACATGGAAGTATACCCGGACTTTCTGGAACATCCCATCTATACGCCGGAGGGGCATCCAATCATGCTGACGCTGGAAGATGCCTGTCCCTTCGGCGAACACAGGGACGCAGGCGAGGGTCTGATCGACTGCGGCTCCTGCCGTTTTTACAGACCGTTTTCGAACACTTTGCTTGGCGTGTGCGGACATGAGAAGAACAGGAAAGCATGAGAAGGAGGGTGCGATGATGAGGAACACAATGGGGAAAAAAGGGCGGGTAAGGCCAAAGCGGATTCTGGCGGCACTGCTGGCGGTTGTGCAGCTGATTCTGCTCCTGCCGACGGTGTCGATCCCTGCCCTGGCGGCGGGAGATGTGGCATATACGCGCCTTAAGCCGGAGGTGGCCATTTATAACGCACAGACCGGCATCGACGAAAAGCTGTATAACCGGGAAATCAGCGCAGACAGCAAGTTCAACGCGGCCACCAAACGCAGCCTGTTCAACTTATCCTTTGAAAACAATCTGGTCAATGCGAGCGCGCAGATCAATATGAAGAACGTGGACATTGGCCAACTGCGGATGAAGGGCAACAACCTGCAAACCTCCATCTCGGCTTCCTTTCACAATTACAAGCATCAGCATTCCTGGAAGTCGGGACTTTTTAATCTGAAAAACAATACGGCCAATGTTACCACGGCTGTCATGCTGTCCTATCGATACTGGGTTAGGGGCACTCGGTACAATCCCTCCCTCTTCATCAACAGCCGGGACATGGCAAAAGACACGGAACGCCTTTCCACTGGCTACAGCACGGTCGCTTACAATAGCGACGAAGTTTCTCCCAAGGTATACTTTGCCGTCAGCTTGCAGGGCACCTATTACGACGGCGGCAATAAAAGCTGCAAGTGCCAAGGCGACGCGTCGTTGACCAAGCCGGTCATCACCTATATGGACAACAACGCGCCGTCCATCGATTCGGTAACCGGCATTGACAACCGGATTTTGAAAGCCGGCGATGTGGTGAATCTGGAAGTCAAATTTGACGAGCCCATCCGCTTTGCCGATGACAGCGCTGCCCATGACGATCTGTATGTGGGCCTTGCCATCGAAGGGCTCAGCTCCGACAAGTATCCCAAGGCCATGCTGACCAAGCTGGACTACGACACGCTGTATTTCTCCTACACGGTCCCCGCCGACAGCGCGGCCATGGAGAAGACGATCACCAGCGTGGACTTCAGCCCGCTGATGAAGGAATGTGACCTCAAGGTGGTTTTCGAGGACGAGAGCTTCACCCTCTCCACCGAAGGGCTCAGCAACTCCAACGACATCGGCTACACCAAAGCCACGTCGTACATCACCGACATCGCCGGCAACGGTATGCGGGAGTCGGACAGAACCTATAACGTGACGGAAAGCTACATTGATACCAAGGCTCCAGCCCTTTCCAAGATCAGCGCCACCGTCACCGCCAACAACGCAAACATCAAAGCGATGACCGGTTCCAACGATGCCGATAACAGCGACACCCACCTGGGCGTGGGCGACAGCGTGGACTTCGGCCTGAGCTTCAGCGAGGTTCTGGATCTTGCCGAGGGAGAGTACACCGGTCTCACGGCCACCACGAACCTGACCCAGGATGGGAACCCCGTCACGCTGACCAGCACAAGCGTGATCAAGACCGCCGCAGGCCAGGGCGGGGAGGGCCATGGCCCGTCCAAGGGAAATGTGACCTATATTACCCTGGGCACGCTAACCATGGAAGAGAACATGACCTGCGAGGACGCGGACGGCATCATCCGCATCGAGAGCATTAGATTCGATAGAGCGGTCTATGATTTGGCTGGGAATACGCTGTCGGTTTCCGCCGATGATGTAAAC
This sequence comes from Flavonifractor sp. An4, assembly GCF_002161755.1. Taxonomy (NCBI): domain Bacteria; kingdom Bacillati; phylum Bacillota; class Clostridia; order Eubacteriales; family Oscillospiraceae; genus Flavonifractor; species Flavonifractor sp. An4. The sequence goes on from NZ_NFIL01000008.1 coordinate 2,151, forward strand.
AGCAAAAATACCACGACCCTGTATCTGGATGTGGTGAAACCGGAGATCACCACCACGATGGGGCAATCGGATGACGTATATCTTGTTGTACCCTATGAGGACGGCAGCGGTTTCTACGTCCCGTTTACCATCAAGGACGATGGGTCCGGGACCAACGGACTGAACGGCTACTTCAGATGGCGCAAGGGAACGGACACCTATTCCTTCATGGCCTTCGACTACGCAGTCACCTCTTCGGCCGAGGAGCCGACGGAGTGGACAAGAGCCCTTATAAACAATGGCTACTGGAAATTTACCCAGGTGGAGGGAACCCAATACCTGCATATCAAGCAGGTGGACGATGTCACCTATGAGGTGCTGGATACAGAGCTGGACTTCCAGGTGATGGATTATGCCGGCAACGAGAGCACAGCCACCTTTGCCATCGACGCCCTCTGGGACAACACCTATCCCACGGCCGAATTGGGCGAGGTGACCAGAGAACTTACCGATACAGGCGGCGAATTGACCGTAAAGGTCAACCTCAAGGAAGCCACCGCCCTGAATGAGGCCCGTTATCTGTGGACGGACAGCGACCAAGAGCCGGCTGCCGAGGACATCGACCAGGTGCCGGCGGAGGATATTCTCGACCAGACCTCCGCCACGATTACCATCACCGAAAACGTGAAAACCGGCGAGGATTTCAACAAATATCTCTGGGTCAAGGTCTCGGACAAAAACGGCAATGAAGTGGTATACGGTCTGGGCGCGCATCGGTACAATCTGAAAGAGATCGCGTACAGCGTCAGCACAAATAAAGACTACGCCACCGATTTTTATATCTATTACCAACCCCAAGAGGGCTCCGGCGGCTTCCTGCTGGGCCTGCATCCGGTGCCGGGTAAGGACAATGAGTACTACGCCTGCACCGAGGGCGGAATGACGTATGATGACGAAAAATGGTATAAAGTACAGTCGGATGACAGAAGGAACTTTATTGTTCTGGAGAAAACGGATACGGACATCGAATATTTGAACAATTACCTGCTCAATGACGGAAGCGAGCCGTATTCTCAAACCTTCGGATACCGCACCGGCGATTATCAGTTCTACATCATTGCCGGCGTAAAGGGTGCGTTTGCTTTTGATGAAAACGAATGTGTGACCCAGGCAGGAAATGTTTCCTATGAGGTCAGCGAGGAAAGCTACACCATCCGCGCGGTCACGCCGTTCAAAGAAGGACAAAACTTCTTCCCCGATATCAGCATCACTCCCGTGAGCGACATTCCTGATCCCACCGACAATTCCTATTACTACTATACCTCGGAGCCGATGCTCTCCACTCTGGAGGGCCTGACCTATGAGATCGACCTGGGTGATGGTATGCCGGAATGGGGCTATGATCTCATCAATTTTGATAAATCCTATGTGATGGTATGGGGAATCAGTGCTGATTTTGAAACGTTGTATATTCCGTTGAAGCCCCAGGCAAAACAGACCATCACCCTGCCGGCGGGAGAGTACACGACAACGGGGTCCTTCTATCTCCAGGTGAATCTTCAGGCAAAAAACAGCGGGCAAAACGGTTTGTACCTCTATCGCGCCAGTGAGACGAAGTATCTTGACGGGCGGACCGCCCCCGATCCGTCGGAGTTCGGCATCACCTCTCTGAAGATGGAGTGCGATTCCGTCAATCATGATATGGCATATTCCACAGGTATTCAGGAGCAGGAGGTTGAGCCTGGCGGAGATGTGATTTATCTGCCGGTCTCCAATGAAACAGACCGATATTGGGGAGGACCATACGACAAGCACAAGATCTATCTGACAACAGAGAATATTCAAACGAGCGGAACCATGTACCTGTACACGGATCAGCTGATCTGGAATGTCACGGCAGGACAGACGGAAGACACTGCCGCCATTTACAGGAGCGGCTCGACGCGGGGCCTGGACCTCACGATCCTCGATGAAGAAGGCGCCGCGGAATATGTGGCCGGTATCGACCCCGCAGATCCGGGAGCCGAAGGCGATGCACCCCTGTGCCTGATCCGGAATACCAACAACGTGATCGCGGTGCGGACTGTACTCTCCAACGGGAAAAAGTCGGAAATCAAGTATTACACCATCTATCCTTCCTGGCTGGATGTGTCCGGCACGCTCTCGACCCAGAAGGATGCGGACACGCAGGTGACGATTTCCGACGACAATACGCTGGTCTTTACTCCGGATGAGGGCCAGTCCATGGAGGGAGTGCGGATTTTTACAAGCGACGGGACCAACAAACTGGAACTGCTCCCCCAGGCCGACGGCACCTATCGCTGCGATGCAGCCCCCGGACATAAGTGGTATTATTTCTACGCGCTCAATACCTATGGAAGCATCTATTATTTTGAGGAATATTTCAATGTCTATCGGGACGAGGACGCTCCGGTGATTACGTCCCAGGGCAGCACGGAGTCTGACGGAACGTATCAGATCAAGCTCCGGATCACGGACCTGTCGCTGACCACCTATCTGATGGACGGCACCATTGATCTGAAGCTCATCTTCGACGAGGCCTATTCCCAGCGGCTGGGAGTGGAACAACCGGATGTGAGTGGAGACGCAGAAGGACAGCAGGCAACCTTTGAACTGGCCATCGACGAATTCGACGACTACTGGGGTGAGATCACCCCGGAGGATGACATGGAGTTCCTCTGGGAAGCGGAGAATGTCAGTAGCACGGGCATCTACCGGGTGGAGGCGGTCATGCCAAAAGTAACCTCAGACGGTTATCTGGACGTCACGATTTACGGCGCCGCCAAATACCTTCTGGAAGAGAGCGATGACGCGGAGATCAAGTTTGACGTGACGGTGGAGGCCACCGACAAGTTCGGCCATACCGGCACCACCGAGATCAAAGATGTCACCGCCACCAATACCAAGCCCCATGTTGTAGACAGCGGCAGCGTACAGCCGGAATATCAGCAGATCGGCACCGGCTATGACTATGCGCTGATGCTGCCCTTCAATGTGCCGGTGCAGCCCGAAAAATCCTGGATTCTGCCCGAGCCCACCGGCTATCAGACGGAGTGGATCGACGGCTTCCCCGTGACCCAGGACGGCACCACCGAGATCTCCTTCTATGATATTTTCGGCACCCTTTATACCCAGGAGCTGGTGCTGGAAGATGTATTCGGCGAGTACGGCGTGGAGCTGACCATCTCGCCGGAGACCTATACCAAGGAGGTCATTTCCGTTACGGCGCGCATGAGCGTGGAGGACACCGAGCGGGCCTTCATGTTCTGGAAGGATCTTGGCAACGGACAAATCCAGGCCATCTCCGATGCCAACTGGGAGTCCCTGCCCACCAAGGAACGGACCATCACCCGCCAGGAAAACGGAACCATCATGGTGTTCGTTTATGATAGAGCCTATTCCCGGGATGAGCTGTATAACCAGGGCTACTATCAGCGGGCGGATGTGCTGACTATCCACATTGACAACATGATTGACGGTGCGCCGGAGGCGGAGCCCAGGTTCTACTTCGACCAGTTCGGCCAGGAGTATACGGCCGAGGAACTGCTGGAAGAATTCCCCGACGGCATCGAGACCACAAGCTATGTGGAGGTATCCTACAAAACCAGCCGCTATGTCTCGCCCACCGGCGGCACCGACGCGAAGGTGAGATTTAGCTACCAGGATACCGACTGCTCCTACCAGTTCCAATATGTGGACGACTTTGGCAACGAGGGCAGCCTTGTGGTGGATCTCGCGGACTACGGCATTACCTTTGCCAAGCCGCCGGAGCCCTACGCCGACACGACCGCGCCCACCGTGGTGGTGGACGTCTACGCCAAGCGCTTCAACAACTACACCGCCGCGGGCGCCTTCTCCAAGGATACGGCGGCAAACGATGTTGCAAACGAGTTTACAAGCATCGGTTACGTACAGGGATACAGCCTGAAGGTCGGCGCTACGGACTACTCCAGCTACAAGATCGTGGTGCTGAACAGCCCGCCTGCCTCCCTTACATACAGCGAGGCGGTAAGCGATACTGTGCCCGGGGTAAGCATCTCCGGAAACACGGTCACCGTTTCTGCGGACCTGGCTGCCGACTTCACCATCGCGGTGGTGGACAATGCGTCCGGGGAAACTGCGGCCGGAGACGACAACTTCTCCTGCATCACGATCCGGGCAGCGGATCTGAAACACTGGTTTGACACCACCAAGCCCGTGGCGGAGCAGAAGATTGTGCACAGCGGCCTCTATGAGCAGACCGTCTATGTGAAATTCACCGACAAGGCTAATGACGACACGGAGATCGACAATGGTACGAATCTCCAGAACGCTTCTGTGACGATCTTGAACGGCAGCCTGGAGCGGGAGACCACGGGAGAATACGCGGGCTGGTACAAGAAGGTATTCAAGGAGAACGCCACGGAGGAACTGCTCTTCCAGGACCATGTGGGCAACATGGGCGACAGTGCAAAGGTGGAAATCACCGGCATTGACTCCGACCCGCCGACGCTTACCACCACATGGACGCCGCCGTATCTTTCAAACGACGGCCAGGTGGACTCCAGCTGGTACACCCAAACGCCGGTCAATACCTCGGTCTACGCACATATCACATCCAACAAGGCCCTTGACGTGGAAGAAGTCAAGCTGACCCACTATTCCTACAACGGATCGGATTGGACCGAGCTTCCCACCGGAAACATCAAGGATATCGAGAACTGCCACGCCAGCTATACGGTCACCTCCAACGGTCTGACGGTGTGCTTCGAGCAGGGCGGGATCGGCCTCAGGTTCCAGGTTCCGGCCCCCAACGGCAAAAGCACAGAAGCCGAAGTGTATCTGCCGGAGGAAACCATCGACAAGGTGGTTCCCACCGTGGACGTGAAGACCACGGAGCTGAAACGGAGCGGGTATAACGTCCCCTTTGCGGTGGCCGTGACCATGACGCCGGACAAGAGCGTCCTCTGTTCCACCGCCGGCAAGGCGGGCGTCATCTATGACGACGAGACGCCGCTGGAGGTCACCATCACCCAGAACGGCACCTTCGAGTATCTGTTTGTGGACGAGGCGGGCAACCGCGCGGTGGCAAAGGTTACGGTGAGCAACATTGACCGGACGGCGCCCAAGCTGACCTTTACCCCCGACCCGGCGGAGCTGCCCGTCACCAGTACGGACCAGAAGCTCACGGTGACCGTGGACGAAGACTGTACCCTGACGGTGGACGGGAAGGAATACACCTTGCAGGCCGACGGGACCCATGAACTTTCCTTTAGCAAAAACGGCGTATATTCTGTGATTGCGACGGATCTGGCCGGCAATGAAAGCGTGACCAACATCCCCGTGGGGAACATCGACCGCACGCCCCCGGCCATCAGCTTTGTCGGCGGCACCATCCGCATCCGCCAGGACAGCGCTCAGGCAGAGCTTACGGCCGCCCTGGACGCAGGCGTCACGGCCTGGGAGCCCGAAAGCCAGGCCATGGTGGAAAACTGGACTTACGACGCAAGCGCCGTCAATCTCGCGGAGGTCGGCATCTACAGCGTGACGTACACGGTGCAGGACCAGGCGGGGAATGTAGCCACCGCGGTCCGCTACGTCTCGGTCTACGACAAGAACAACCCCGGAATTTATCTCGACGGCACACTGATCGAGCCGGAAGGCACGACCGTACTCAAGGCAGGGACCCATAACATCCAGGTCTCCCATATCCAGAACATCGCGCCCGGTGTCCTGGAACCGTATACGGTGAAAATCAGCAAGGGTATTTTGACCATCGGTCAGATCAAGAACAAGCGTGCAGACGTTCAGATCGATGACGACGGCAATTTCACCATTACCCCGGGGTTCTATACGGTATCTGTCATTACGCAGAGCAGAATGACATTCCGCGCAATTCTCTATGTAGAAGCGTAAGGGGGCGAAAATATGAAAAGGATCCTATCGTGTTTGCTTTGCGTGGTTCTGCTTCTGGGGATCGTGCCTCTGGAGGGAGTCGCCGCGCTGGCAGCAGAACATGAGGCCTACTCCCTGGATAACGGCTATATCCGGGTGCAGGTCTCCAAGGAAAACGGCGGGTTTGTTGTCAATACGGTCAACGGTGACTCACTGAAGAAGTCGGACAACAATAAAGATCTGCTCTATCACACGGGCGAGTATGACACCTCCTTTGTTTCGTTCCGTGTCACAGAAGCGGACGGGACAGTCTCCGACTATATTTTCGGCGGCAAGTACGGGGACAGCAGCGACCCCAGTCACCAGGGCGTTTCCGTGACCCAGGCCACGGAAAACAGCGACATTGTTGCCGTCTGGTCTGTGGGAAGCTACACCTTTACCCAGACCATCTCCCTGGCCAATGATAGCTCCAACGAGCACGGCATGGTTTCGATCTCCCTGAGTGCCACCAACAGCAGCGGTAGCAACGCCAACATCAAGGCGCGTGTCCTTTGGGACACCGCCTTGGGCGGCTACGATTTCGGAACCTATCAGGCGGTAGACGAGGAGTCGGTCACCCACGCCATCTCCACCGAGCAGATTTTGGATGGTACTGCCTACCCCATTCCGCAGAACTTCTATTGCCTTGACAACGTTTTTGACCCGGCAATTGCCGCCTATTCGGTCAACAGTCCCCAGGCCATGCCCTATCGGGCGGCCTTTGGCCACTGGAACAATCTGGCCGCGTCCCTGTTTGATTTTGTGCCGGACAGTTCCATGGACTTTACCAAGACCCAGAACGATTATCTGACGGCGGACAGCGCATACGCCCTCTATTACGATCTGGGCAGCGTGGGCAGCACGCCCGTAAGCATGGTGACCTATTACGGCGTGTATTCCCACAAGGATGTCTCCGCGGCAGAAAAAATGACCGTCGACGTGTCCGCTCCGCTGCGCCTTACGCTGAATGACGCGGGAGACGATTATGTCCGGCAGACGGACCAGGGCATTGCGGATTTTGCAGCCGGCGTCACCTTTGAAAACTACGCCTCCGACACCGCCCAGAATTATGAGAACATTTCTTTGGTGGTCAGAACCACCGAGAATCTGCGCTCGCTGGGAGACATGGGCGCGGAAAACAATTCCCAGTTCGGTTCCACCGATCCATTCATCATTACCTACGCCGATGTGAAGGTGGGGGATATCAACTCCAAAACCCTGTATTTCCAGGCCCAAGTAACCGATACGGCGGCCTATGAGCGGATCACCATCGGCATCTATGACACGTCGGAGACCCAGGGCGCCATCGTGGAAGAGAAGAAACTGGGAGAGCAAGTGGCCTACATCCTCCTGCCGGGCGCCGACGGAAGCATTCCCAAGGTGAGCTTTACCGAGATGACGCCCAAGGTCATCTATTCCTCCGGGACAAGGCATCTGTATGTAACGGTCAAAAACCCGGCGCTTCTGGATAACCGCGGCAACTGGAATATGGTTGCCCGCAGCGTGGACGGAAAGACGTCGCATACCATCGCCCACGAGTTTATCAGCATCAAGGACGGCGTGATGGATGTGGCCATCGACGACTCGGTCCAGATGGCGCCCGGAAGCTGGTACTTGCAGCTGGAGTGGACCGATGCGGCCGTCTCGGAGGCCGTAATCCAGAAAGAATACCAGCATCAGACGGCATCCTGCCTCAGCTTCACCGTGTCGGAGGATGTCAAGTACAAAAACGACAGCTACGGCATCCTGACGGTGACCAAATATCAGAGCGGCGGCGACTTTACCTATCAAATCGACTCCTTCCGGGACGAGGAAGCCTTCCAGAAGTTCCAGGACGCCGGCGGATATTCCGAGATCCTTCTGATCTTCCGGGGTGAATTTTCAAAGTCCACCTACACGCTGGAGGACAGCTCCAAGAGAACGTATTACAGCGCAACCAGCACCAAGCGTGTCAATCAGGAGACCAGAGAGTACGAGGTCGACAACTGCGTCAACATCAACGGCGCCATGGACTTCGAAAACGGCACCATGTCTGTGTATTATGACAAGGATGTGCCGGAGGGACAGCCTCTCACCGATGTGGTGGTGGAATTTGACGGCGAGCTTTTGACCAGCAATGCCCGTACCACCATCTGGAATGGCAAATCGGGACTCACGCGGCTGGAACAGGGAAAGAGCTTTTCTCTGATTCCCTATGACAAAAACGGCGTCCGGGATCCAAATTTCAACGACAACACTATTATGCTCCTGTGGCCCACCACCTACAGCCCGGGTCAGACCATTGCCGGTATGGTGTTCCAGATGGCATACGGCGAACTGGGCGTTATGAAGGACGACGACGGGAAGGAACTCGGCCGGGTCATCTCCTTCTCGGCAAGCCTGGATCTGAGCTTTACCAAGAGCCCGGAACCCACTGGCCAGAGCCTTGCCGAAAATCCGGATCAGTCCCTCAAGACCACCTACTGGCAGAAGATCAAGGATTTCTGGCGCAACTACAAAGAGGCGCAGAGCGTTGACAGCTATATCTACACAAACAACGACGCGCTGTACCGGACATACGATTGGTCGAACATCGACGAGAGCGGAGACGACAATAAGGAGATTTCCGCCTCCGTAATGGTCCGTGATATTCTCTACGGATGCGGCGAGGGCCTGATCGGCGTGAACTTTAAGGTGGATATCGGCATTCAAAACTATATTTCCGCCTTGCCCAAGGTCACCGGTACCCTGGAGGTCAACACCATCAACGACTGGTCGTTCGGATTTAAGGGTAGCATGAAGCTTGCCAACTTTTCGCTGGAGGCGAAGCTCTCCTTCAAGAGCCACGACGACATCCCGGTACCCGACGACATCTATTTCTACATCGGTGGGTTCAATCCGGGCCTCAACATCGATGGCTGCGGCGTCGTCTGGCTCAAGGGCGGCGGCGGCGGAATCTCCGATATTTACGACACCATCTTTATGACGGACTCGGTGCCGCCGCTCAAGCTGATCGTAACGGCCAGCTTCAGTATCGTGCAGGTTCTGGACGGCAAGGCCACACTGACTGTCGGCGCCACCGGCATCAGTCTGAAGGCGGAGAATCTCAAGATTTTCGGTACCATCGACGCCATCGAGAAGATCAGCCTGGGGCTGGAGTGGTATCCCGGCATCGATCTGGAGGCGTCCATCTCGGTCAATCTGTTCCAGGGCGTAATCAAGGGCGGAGGCTACATCGTTCTGATCGGAGAGAACTACACGGACTGGTTTTTTGAGATGTTTGCCCATGCGTCGGTGAACATTCCGGAGTCGGTGCCGGTTTTCGGCGGTACAACGGTGGCCGGAGCAGATCTGGGCATCAGCACCGAAAAGATCTGGGGCAATGTGGAGATCCTTTCTGTCCGCGTGGGAATCGCCTATTACTGGGGCGATAACTCGGTGGATTTCGGTACGGGAGATTCCCTTGCCAAGCCCAGCTTCCCGGAACTGCTGGGACACGAGGATATTCCCGTATACTATGATGAGGAACGGGGCCAGACCCTCTATGCACGGATCGGCACCAACATTTCCGGTATGGAAGCGGCGGAGATTGTGGACACGTCGGAGCTGCCGCAGCTGTTTGACGCGACACTCAAGTCCAGCGGCGATCTGCTGCTGCACAAATTCAATCTCGGGGCGTACACAGAAGGCGCGGCCGCCATCGTGCGGATCGATTACGATGCCGAGAGTCTGGAGCAGGCCCGGGAGATCGCCAACCAGTTCAAAGTAAATTCCAACGAAAATATGACCGGAACCCCGTATCCCATCGTTGTATATGACGGCAGGAATATGGAAAGCGCCAACGCAAACCTCACCTTCGATATGAATACGAAGAAGGCGTCTTACGCCTTCACCGTGACCGATCTGGCGGACTACGGCAAGGACTGGTACATCTCCACCGGCATGACGAAGGCCAACGCCGTGATCTACAACGTGGATCCTCTCCCCGAACTGACGGAAGTCAGCGCCAGCATCAGCGGCAATCAGCTGAATGTGACGTGGACCGGAACGAAGACGGCGGAGCTGGACAAGATCAGCTTCTATCTGACCGAGGATACGGATCCCGCGGCGGAAAGCGGCGTCAGATACCTTGGCAGCATCGAAGATGCCGCTGCCCTTTCTGGCACAACGGCGTCGCTGGCTCTGCCTATGGATCTGCCCTCGGGAACCTATTACCTTCGTGCGGTATATTCCAAAGAGGATGAGGTCAACAGCGCGGTTTACAGCACCTCCCCGATATCCTATACCAACGCCAATATGCCGGGGCAAGTTGTGATCTCCAGCGTCTATCCCGCCGGCAACCTGGAACTGGGCGTGGACGTGGCACAGACCGGCGATGCAAAAACGATGGGATACCTGGCGACGGTGTATTATGCGGACGGGACAGCCACGGACATTGACGGACTTGCATATACCAAGAGCGAAACGGGCACGACCGTCATTACCATCGGCGGAAGCTACACCGGTGTGGACGAAAACGGCGTTGAGGAGCAAAAGGGCCTTGTCGCCGGACAGAGCTACAAGGTGGGCGTCACGCCCTACTGCCTGGTGGATTCGGACGGCAATGGCGCGTACGACGCGGTGGTCTACGGCAAAGAGGTGTTGACAAGTTCCATCACCGTGCCGGAGATGACCACACCGGAAGTGACGATCCAGGCGGACGTGCAGAAGCAGGAGATCACGGAGCGCGTGATGGCTGACCATGATAACGATCCCAGTACCCCTGCGCAGGAAGTATCCGTTGTCAGGGAGACCTACACTGCAAGCGATATCCGCTTTACGGCCAGTGTAACGGAACACGTAACGGGAGAATGGGGCGTTGACGGAGCTCTCACCCCGGACAGCGACGGATACAGAAGCGGAGCGTACGACACCTTTACGGATACCGCAAGCATCTCCATTCCGCTTACGGAGCTGAAAGAGGGCGGTCATACCCTCACCATCAAGGGGAAAGACGGCCAGGGCGATGGATTCCAGTACAGCTATTCCTTTGTGGTTGATACGACCCCGCCCAGGCTCATGCTCTCCGCGCCGCTCAACGGAAGTACATACAACAAGGACGGAATGGTTACCGTAAGCGGTGTGACGGACAGCGACGCACGATTCACCATCACATCGGACGGAGTCGAAGTGTGCTCGGGAAAGACCGTTTCGCAGCTGGGCGGAACCATAGATCAGGACGGCCTGTTCAGCTTTGACGTTACCGTTTACGCACCCAATGACGCCTCCCAGAGAGAACTCTGCATCACTGCTTCAGACGCGGCGGGGAACTCCTTGACGGAGTATGCCACCGTCACCCACGGCGGCCTGGCGGATCTGCAGCGGGTAAAGGTGCTGATCAATGGCAACGTCGTGGACAACGGAAACATTCCGGCTTCGGCGGATGATACGACCGTCGTCCTCACCCTTGCGGGCGTGACGCCTGACGGAACCACGTTCAGACTGACCGGTCCCAACGTTACATGGAACTGTACCGCGGTGGAAGGCAGCGCATATGTTGACGCCGACGGACTGCTGGAGATCAGCGGAAATTCCCAGGGTTTTGTGGAGGGCGGACTGGAAGTTACCAAGGGCGCCTACCTGACCGATGCCGTAACCTTTGGCGCGCCGCTGGAGGAGGGCAGCGTAACAATCACCTCTACCATCGGCGGAAAGGTTACGGGCGGCGGAAGATACGCCCCTGGTGATCTGGTAACGCTCACCGCGACCCCCGACAACGGATATGTCTTCAATGGCTGGGTCCTCACGGGTGTGACCGTATCCGATCCCAGCGCGACCACAATCAGCTTTACCATGCCGAACACGTCCGTAGAAGCAAAAGCCAATTTCAAAGCGAAAAGCAGCGGACGCCCGACCACTTCGGTCACAGATATTATTGCAACGGTAACTGCCGAGGAAGGCGAACTTGTTACATATCCGTTGAGAAAACCGGTTGAAAACGAGAATCATGTCGTGGCACAGTACAGCACAGACGGCGGAAGAACCTATATCACAGTTGCCAAGTCTGCCGTTGTAGACGGAGTGTTCCGGTTTATTGCACCGGTCCGTGCGACTTACAGGATCACCGTTGTGGATGGCATCAACTTCGATGATGTTCCGGAGACCCACTGGGCTTACGATTATGTGGATTTCGCATCGGCCAGAGAAGTGGTGCTTGGTGTGGGAGGCAACCTGTTTGTCCCGGAAGGAGACCTTACAAGGTCAATGTTTGTAACGATGCTTGGCAGAATGCACGGCAATTTGGGTACCTATGATGCCCACAGCTTCACCGACGTTGAAGCCGGTTCGTGGTATGAGGAATATGTCTCCTGGGCCGCGTACAACGGTATCATCGAGGGATATGACGCGGAGCATTTCGGTCCCAACGACAAGATTACCCGCGAGCAGATTTGTACCATGATAGACCGCTATTTGAAGTACGAAGGATATCAGATAGAGGCTGAACCCGCCGGTAAATTCACGGATGATGGGCAGATCAGCAGCTGGGCATACGATTCTGTGGTGGCGGCCAGAAATCTGGGACTCGTCATCGGATACGAGGATGGAAGCTTCAAACCGCAAGGCCTGGCTGCCCGTGTAGAAGCCGCAACCATACTGACAAGACTGATTTATACCCTGCTTCAGAACAGATAAGCCTATGAAAAAAATACTGATACTCTTATTGCTTATCGTAATTTTAACAGAGGCGGCATTTGCCGCCTCTGTTAAAATTGGTGTGATTGACACCGGCGTCACACAAAAAGAGCATATTCTTGACAGCAGCCGGATTCTGGAGGGAAAGAACTATGTTTCGGAACACGACGGCACTGAGGATAAGGTCGGTCACGGAACAAGGGTTGCAAGCTTAATTCTCGGCACGCTGGATAATGAAATCATCTCCCCGTCCAGTGAGAGCCAGATCGTACCGCTGGTATATTATTCACAGTACCCGTCAGGCGTCGCCATAAACGGAGGCATCCAAGCCATTTGCAGCGCCATATACGACGCCATTGACAGCTACGGCTGCAAGATCATCAATATCAGCAGCGGTGTACCGAAGGAAAACGAAGCATTAAAAAAGGCGGTTGACTATGCGGAAGAGAAGGGCGTTTTGATTGTATCGGCCTGCGGAAACGACGGGGGAAGTGTCTATTATCCCGCCGCATATTCTACGGTGATCGGCGTCGGAAGCCATAACGAAACGCTGGAGCCTTCTGCTTTCTCCTGTCACGGAAGCGGGCTGGATTTGCTCTTTTCCGGCGAAAAGGTAAATGCTGTTTCCATAAAAAACGCAGACGATTACGAACTGGTGACGGGTACATCCTATTCAGCCGCGCTGATTACCTCCTATGCTGCTGCCGCCCTTGAAGCTTATCCGGAACTTTTGCCCCACCAGATACGGTATTTTTTGCGATCCAGCTGTGAGGATATATGCGAAAAAGGCTATGATGCAGAAAGCGGATACGGCATCTTTGATCCAAACCTGTTTTTTGAGCATTTAAGCCTTTTTGACAAGGGTGAAATTTCTTGCTTCTCCGATGTGAATAAGACAGATTGGTATTTTGACAGCGTTTGCTATGCCGAACAGAACAGATTGTTTTTCGGGGTGTCCGACACTGAGTTTGCTCCCAATGAACTCCTGACGCGGGCAATGTTCATTACCATACTTTACAGGGCGGATGGCTGGCCGCAAACGAACAGTGTGCTGAAGTTTGATGATGTTGCGGAAGATGCGTATTATGCGGATGCTGTCTGCTGGGCGTCGGAAAACGGCATCATTACAGGAGTCTCCGATGGGAAATTTGCGCCTGATCAAAATATGACCCGCGAGGAAATAGCGGCAGTCATGAGCCGCTATGCAGACTACAAGGGGATCCATACGGCCAGCCAAGGCGACCTGACTGTGTTTGCTGATGCGGACGCTGTTTCCGGTTGGGCAAGAGAAAGTGTAGCGTGGGCCGTCGGTTATGGTCTGCTTTCAGGCAAAGAAAACAACTTGCTTGACCCCCGGGGTGATACAACGAGAGCAGAAGCTGCCGCAATCCTGAAACGTTTTTTGGAACAGTAAAACATGAATGAAGTCCGTTTTTCGAACTATTTCATCGAAAAACGGACTTCTCATTTTTGGGGAGCTTTGTTGTATAAGGTTTTCCCTTACGGTTTTGCTGTTTTTATATCGCATTTCTTTAGTAAAGTATATTTGATAACTATTCTGGTAGATATGGGCCGGAGGCCCGGTTTACCCTTGCACCTGCCATATATGTCAGGACAGAATACCTAACGATAGAATTACCTGAGTGCCCTGCTGCTCTGCGCTTAGTACAGTGACGCCGTAATCTGTGCCATAAATCAATTTGATCCGCTCATTGATGTTAGCCAAGCCGATGTTCGAGGTGGTGGAACTGCCTAGCCGTTCTGCTTGGCCTTGAGCCAGTTTTTCACTCAGCCTTTTCAAAATGGTGGGGGAAATCCCTACGCCGTCATCCTCCACGGTAATTTCCAGACGATTTGCTGTGCGAAATGCAGAGATCCAGATATTTCCCTTCCCGCGTTTGACCTCCAGCCCATGCTTCAGGGCATTTTCAATTACGGGCTGCACCAGAAGTTTGGAAATTTGAATATAGAGGGTATCCTCTGCCACATCGGAGTGGAGCGTAAAGCGGTCATTGAAGCGAATGCTCTGTATCCTCATATAGGCGTCAATGTTGGCCAGTTCCTCTTTCAGACTGATCATGGCCCCTTTTTGACTGATGTTGTATCGAAAAATCTCGGCCAGCGCTTTTGTAGCATCGGCAATGGAAGTGGCCCCACAGCACAGGGCCTGGCCGCGGATGGTTTCCAAGGTGTTGTACAGAAAATGAGGATTGATTTGGCTTTGCAGGGCGTTGATCTCAGCCTCTTTTGTCATAATCTGGGCTGCCGCCTCTCGCTGAAGCAGGACCTGGAGCAGCTCCGTCGGTGTCTTTTGCCGCATAAGGCCGTCGGACTCCTCATAGCAGGTTCCATCTTCTCTGGCGCTCTCCTCCAGCACGTTTAGTGTAATCTGCTTGGTCACCAGTGTTACCACGAAGGGCTGTAGTCTGCCGTAGGTAACGAAGAGTCCGTTCACTAGCCCAACTGCCACACCGATGCCCAGTACAGTCAGAATGGTCAGCCATACCGGCACACCGTTGATCAGCATAGTGATGGAGACCATACCGATGATCTGAATGGTGGCGCCAATGGAGAGATCGATCCCGCCGATGAGGATCACGAAGTACATTCCAATGGCGGCAATTGCGGTATAAGCGGTCTGCCGCAGCAGATTCAGCAAGTTGCTGCCGGAGAGAAAAAACGGCGAGAGCATAGGGGATAGGATCAGAATCACAATGATTAGAACTGTGATTGCAATCTCATTTTTATACTCTCTGAGCCAAACGGTTCCTTTTTGTTTGTAATCATCCATCTCTTTTTTCACCACCGATATCCACTCCTGTTTGTTCGTGCAAATTGGCCAAGTTTTCTTTCTCTATCTTACACTTTTAGAGTAAAATAGATAGTCTGACATCGCAACTGTACGTTCTTCATATTTGTCGTCATTTTTTCAGTTAGCGTCTCCAAAGACGCTGATGGAACGTATTTATCAATGAAGAGGGAAGATACCGCAAGAATGTGCTTGTATTGTTAAGTCGGTTTTGCTACTATGGCACATGGAAGAAGTATCCCAACAGTGGTGGGATACAAATGTGGAAAGGTGGAATGTTTGAAATGAAGGAACGCAAAAAACTCCTCTCCCTGACTCTGGCTGCCGCGTTGACGCTGGGCATCTCCGCCCCTGCCATGGCCGCGGAAGGAACTGCCCCCGTCTTTACTGACGTGGCTTCTGACGCCTGGTATGCCCCTGCCGTCTCCTATGTCTCTGAAAAGGGAATCATGAACGGCACCGGCGATAACGCCTTTGGCCCCTCTCTCACCGTGACCCGGGGGATGGTCTATCAAACCCTGTACAACATGGCGGGCCGTCCTGCTGTGGCCGAAGCTGCCTCCTTCAACGATGTCTCCGATCAGTGGTACGCCGACGCTGCCGCCTGGGCTGAAGATGAGGGCCTGACCACCGGCGTGGGCCAGGGCGCCTTCGGCGGCGAACGGGCCATGACCCGGCAGGAGCTGGGCAAGGTCTTTGCCGATTACGCCGACGCCCAGGGCGCTCAGGCCGACAATGCCGACCTGAGCACTTATGCGGATGCCGCCTCCGTGGCCGACTGGGCCAAGGACGGTATGGAGCGGGCTGTGGCGCTGGGTATCCTCTCCGGCAGCCAGAACAAACTCAATCCCACCGGGACTGCCCAGCGCTCCGAGCTGGCCCAGATCCTGATGAACTTTGGCCAGCTCACCTTTGAGACTCCCGCCGAGGACTACATCAAGGCCCATGCCGAGGACTTCTTCCTCACCGGCAAGGCGGAGTATACCATCCAGGGCATGATGGTCTCCAAGGATACCACCTTCCACAACGACCTGGAGAATGTGGACTACACCGCCACCGATGACGGGGAGAGCGTGGTCCTCAAGGGTACTGTGGGCGAGCAGTGGGTCACCAAGCTGAGCAAGGTGCTGGAGACCTATACCAAGGCCGACGGTACTGCCCTCAAGGCGGAGGATTTCACCAGCTCCAAGGACACCTTCATTGATCTGAAGACCAAGGCTGAACCCGACACCAACTTTGCCTGCTTTGTTCCAAAGGACGTGCGTCTCACCGTCAACACTGCCTGGGGCGATGTGCTCCATGTGAACGATCCTGTCTCTGAGCACGGTTACGGCGATTACCTGGTCTGCCCCAACAAGGACGGCAAGCCCGACTTCTCCGACGTGTGGGTGGTCAACGGCGCGATCTTCGCCAACACCTATGATGTGAGCCGGGCGCCCGTGGTGGGCAGCGTGGCCGCCATCGAGAAATACGGCAACCTGGACCTGGATATCAAGCCTGAGGTGCTCTATACCGCGGGCCTGGAGCTGGGTGACGTGCTGGACGTGACTGTGAACGGCCAGAGCCTGGAGATCCCCTTCTGCACCGCCTACAGCGATGTAAACACCGGCGAGTGCGTGGTGCGTGACAATAAGGAGAGCGACATCCTTGTGGTTGCCATCAACATGGGCAACTTTGCCGGCACCTACGGCGTGGAGGAGGGCGACATTGTCACCTTCACGCTGGCTGAGAAGGCCGGTTACCTGGGTCAGTATCAGGCCCATCAGCTTGAGCGCACCAACGAGCGGAGCGACTACGCCTCCGACGAGGTGTTTGCCAACTTCCGCGCCATCACCGTGGGCGACATTGCCGAGGGCGTGCTCTACCGCACCAGCAGCCCCGTGAACCCCGAAATCGGCCGGGCTGCCTATGCCGACGACCTGATTGAAAAGGCTGGCGTCAAGACCGTGGTCAACCTGGCCGACGATGACGAGGCCATCCAGGGCTATTTTGCCGCCGAGGGCTTTGATTCTCCCTACTACAAGGGTCTCTATGAGGCGGGAAATGTGATCGCCCTCAACATGGGCGTGGATTATAAGGCCGCCGACTTCCAGGCCAAGCTCAAGACCGGTCTGCAGTTCATGATCGCCCACGAGGGCCCCTATGCCTTCCACTGCACCGAGGGTAAGGACCGGGCCGGCTTTACCGCCATCCTGCTGGAGGCCCTGATGGGCGCTTCTCAGGAGGAGATCATGGCCGACTACATGGTGTCCTATGAGAACTACTACCATGTGGAGAAGAACTCCGAGCAGTACAAGCTGATCTCCGAGGTGGCTGTGGGTATGCTCCGTGACCTGGCGGGCCTGGAAAAGGGCGCCGACCTGTCCAAGGTGGACCTGCAGAAGGCCGCTGAGGATTATCTGACCGGCATCGGTCTCACTGCCGACCAGATCTCCGCCCTTAAGACCAACCTGTCTACCCCCATCAGCGGCTGATGGGTGAAAAAGTCCAAACAGAAATCCGGGAGAGAGCGGAACATAAACTGTGTGTTCCGGCTGTGATTCCAGCAGTGCGGCAGGCGGCCAAGGCATTTGCCTTGGCCGCCTGCTCTTTTATATTTGTACAACTGTTTTGCGCGGGAAAAGGATACAGGTTGGGCGCAAATGCGGCCGCCCAACAAAATGTGTTCCCGCGATTTCACAGAGGCGGCAGGTGTGAGTATGATAAAAAATCATACTTACGGTAAAGGTTTCCGGTGCTAAACTAGATGCGAATGGTCGTTTTGCAAGAAAAACACCTGGAAACTATTGGTTAAGATGTACAAAGGATACAAAATAAAGCTTTGTGCCGGGAGAGGAGGCGCTGAAGGGGCGCTATAGAGAGAATAGCCCCACATTTTTTAACTCCAAAGGATCCTGACTGAAAATAGCAGAAGAAAGGGATGATATTTATGAGGATCATGCAGAAAGCACTCAGCCTGTTGCTCAGTGCATCCATGGTGATCAGTCTGGCAGGGCCCCTTCCGGTATGGGCCGCAGGACCTCAGCTGCCGGACAATCTGGAGGACCTGGTGACGGAAAGCTGTGCGGTCACAGTCTCTTCTGAAGAAAATCCAGATAACCCCACCGCGCGTTATGCAGTGGACGGCATTACCGATCAAACCCAGCAGTGGGCCTCCGGCCCCATGAAAGATGGGTCAACAACCGCTGATACGACTCAGAAGCCCCAATGGCTGACGGTGGATCTGGGCAAGGATGTGACCGAGCCCGTGGCCATTGAGGCCATCAAGCTCTGGTACAATATGAAGGTCTGGCCCATGGTCTATGAGATCCAGACCTCCTCGGACAACGGCGTCAGCGATGACTGGGCCACGCTGGTCCGGGTGGAGCGCGCGCCCTTTAACGGCGCGGTCAAAAACGGCGAGGAGCAGGACATTGCGGACGAAACCAACAATGTGACGCCTGCGACCGCCGCCAATACCGATACCATTACCAAAACCACCTCGCCTGCCCTGGGGCAGGACGCAGCGGTGGAGCGCTATGTGCGCTTCTATGTGGAAAAGACCAACGCCGCCGCGCCGGGCAACAATGTGTGCCTGCGGGAGATCTCCATCTACAAAGCGTCCGACGAGCCTCAGCCGGAGCCGGGCGAGGATGCCTGGAATCTGGCGCTGGGCCAGCCCACGGAAGCCTCCACTTCCGTCGAGGGCACCTCTCCGGCCAATGTGGTGGACGGCAGCATGGACAGCAAGTGGAATTCAGGTGATCTGAAGAACTTCACTATTGGTGACAATTCCGAGGACGATGCGGAGCAGACCCATCAGTGGATCCGGATCGACCTTGGAGCCACGGGGTCTACTCTGGAGGAAATCCGTATTTCCTACAAAGCCAAAGTGTGGGCCATGGACTATGAGATCCAGACCACCGATACCCCGGAGGTGGAAGACTCCTGGGAAACAGTGGCCACCGTGGACCGGCCTTCCGCCAACGCCTTTGTGACCAATGGTCCGAACCAGAATATTGCTGATACCGCGGCCAACCGGGACACCATTACCACAACGACCAATCCGGACCTGGACGCAGATCCGGTGGGTCGCTATCTGCGGATGTACATCACCAAGACCAATGCCCAGGCCCCCGGCGGACATAACGTGAATATCGCGGAGATCGAGGTGCTGGGCACCAATCCCACCCGCCATCCGCCGCTGGATGTGGAAGAGATCCTGTCCGGCGTTACGGTGTCCGACCCTGGCAAAGCAGACAAAACCATCACCCTTCCGGAGACCGAGAAGGGCACTTCCCTGATCGTCCGGGGCAGCGAGCTGGAGAATGTGGTAAGCAACGACGGCGTGATCAGTCAGTGGAACATCGGTCCCCGGGATGTCACTCTGCTGCTTCGCCTCAGCGAGGACGGCAATGAGGAAAACTACGCGGAAAAGAACGTGACGGTGACCGTCCCCAGCCACAGTAACAGCTATCCTGCCGCCTGGTTCCCCACGGTAGCCAAGCCCAATGATAGGCCGGAGGTCATTCCCACCGTACAGGAGTGGTACGGCTACGAGGGGAACTTTACCCTGACCGCCGACTCCAAAATCGTGCTCAATGACGCCGCCGGCGTGGGCCTGGAAAAGGCTGCTGCCAACATGAAGGCGGATGTGGAAGAGATCTGCGGCATTACCCTGGAGGTGGTGACCGGGACCGCGCCCACCGGACCCAACGACATTTATCTGGAGTCTCTGACCGATCCCAACGCCTATGATCTGGGCAAGGAAGGCTACCTGATGGTGACCAATGAGGAGGGCCTGCATATCTATGCCCCCACCTACACCGGCTGCCTGTACGGCACCATCACCGCCGAGCAGATCCTGTGGCAGGACGAGACCCACAGCGCCATTCCCAAGGGCATCATGCGGGATTATCCCGCCTATGAGGTCCGGGGCCTGATGCTGGATGTGGCCCGTACTCCCTACCGCTATCAGCAGCTGCAGGACTACGCCAAGATCATGCTGTGGTACAAGATGAGCGAGTATCATCTTCACATCAGCGATAACGACAACTCCAACATCAACGGCGCTACCTTTGATACCCATTCCGGCTTCCACCGTCTGGAGAGCGAAACCTTCCCCAGCCTGAAGTCCGAGACCAAGCACGCCGGTATTCCGGCGGATCTGGTCAACGCTGACTACTACAACAACAACAAGGATTATCAGGGCAACCCCACCTACACCAAGGAGCAGTGGCGGGAACTGGAGGCCATGTGTCAGGACATGGGTATGTACGTCATGACCGAGCTGGATATGCCCGGCCACTCCCTGCTCTACAACAAGTACGCTAAGGAAAATCCGGATGGTATCGACTGGCTGAAAGGCGGCACCATGCTGGCGTCCACTGCCACCGGCAACTCCGGTTATCAGGAGCTGCTGGATCTGATCGGCGAAAACAAGATCCGGGCCTTCAAGTTTGCCTCCACCCTGTGGGACGAGTATACCCGGGGTGAAGAGCCCGCCGTTTACGGACCTGTGGTCCATATCGGCGCCGACGAGTACTGGGTACATAATAAAAAGACTTATAACGCCTTTGCACAGTTTGCCGACAATATGCGCCAGGTGATCCAGAAAAACCTGGGTGCGGATACCAAAATCCGGATGTGGGGCGCCGGGACCGGCAGCTTCTCCACCGCCGGCGAAGTGCTGGACAAGACGCCTGCTGAACTGGCCAAGGACTATCAGCTGGACATCTGGTACCCTGGCTACGACAATGCCGCCAAGCGTACCGCGGAGGGGTTCCAGGTCATCAACGCCCGGGACGCCTTCCTGTACGGCAATCCGGGCCGCCGTTTCCGGGATGTGCCCAACGCGGAGTACCTGTTCTATGACTGGAATCCCACCATGTTCGGCGGCGGAGATCCCCTGCTGGGCGAGCCCAACCTGATCGGCGCCAAGGCCGTGATCTGGGGCGACCAGAGCCAGGAGGGCATGACCGAGCGGGATGTGCACCAGCGTGTTCTGCGGGCCATTGCCATCGTCAGCGAAAAGACCTGGAACGGCACGGATGAGGATGATACCTTTACCGAGTATGAGCTGCGGGCAAGCCGGCTGGCGGAGGGCCCCGGTACCCAGATCGCCATGGAGATCGACAGCAAGAGCTCCCTGGTGCTGGATTATGATTTTGCCAATGTGTCCGGAGACGGTAAGACCGTCTACGACGCCAGCGGCAACGGCTATGACGCCGCCCTGACCGGCGGTTCCGTCACGGATGGCTGGCTGGCCTTTGACGGCAATACCCTGCTGACAACGCCTCTCAAGACCATGTCCTATCCCTATACCGTGTCCTTTGACCTGAAGCTTACCGGGGAGGACGGCACTGCGAACACCAAGGAGTCCTCTCTCTTCTCCGGCTATGACGGCCGCATCCAGGTGGCGGGGCATGACGGCAAGATGAGCGCCGATGTCAACTACTTTACCCGCGACTTCAACTACAAGGTTCCCACTGACGGCACCCCGGTCAAGGTGACCATCGTCGGCACCTTCCAGGCCACCCGGCTCTATGTGAATGGTCAGCTGGTCACCTTCCTGTCTCAGAAAGCGGACCAGGACGGTCTGGCTCCCGGCGCGATCTCCACCATGTACTCCTCCGTGCTGCTGCCGCTGGAGAAGATCGGACAGGACTTCCACGGCCAGATGGCCAACCTGAAGGTTTATAACAAGGCGCTCTCCGCCGCCGAAGTGGCCGGCAACGCCGATGACGGACTGGTCAACGTGGCGCAGAACACCGCTGCCGGCAGCAATTCCTATGCTTCCGGGGATAGCTACGACGACGGCCAACAGCGCACCAGCATTGCCATGAAGGCCATCGACGGCGAGGCATTTACCACCAGCGATGACAACTCCTCTGAGATCTATTCCTACTGGCAGGGCGACCACGCCGACAGCGCTCTGACGGTGGATCTGGGCCAGGCCCGCACCATCTCCCAGGTGGAGATCCAGTGGCGCTCCAACGGCGTGGGCAAGGACTTCCAGATCCTCACCTCCATGGATGGAGAGAACTGGGATGTGGCGGCTCAGGTCGCCGACAATCGGGAGGCCAGAGAGACCATCACACTGGAGACTCCTGTCTCCGCCCGCTATGTCAAGCTGCAGGGGATTGCCAGCAATAACGGTACGGTCTACAAAGTACAGGAATTCCTGGTTTATGAAGCTGTGGACAAGACCGCTCTGAACGACCTGCTGGCCAAGGCGGAGGAAATCGTGGCCCAGAAGGGCCTGGGCTTTACCAGCACTGGTCTGGAAGGCGACCTGTTCCAGGCTGTGGTCTATGCCCGTGCCCTCAGCGGCAGCCCTCTGGCCACTATGGAAGAGGTGACTGCGGCCACTGCCGCTCTGGAGGATGCCATGCAGGCCATCGAGGACTCTGGCAGCACGCCCTCCACCTCCTACGCCATCACCGTGGAGAAGGCGGACGACGGTACCGTGACCGCCAGCCGTACCCGCGCCTCCAAGGGCCTCACCATCACCCTGACTGTGAAGCCTGACGAGGGCTGTAAGCTGGACAAGCTCACCGTCACCGACAAGAACGGCAATGAGCTCAAGCTCACCGACAAGGGCGACGGCAAGTACACCTTCACCATGCCTGCCTCTGCCGTCACCGTAAAGGCCTCCTTCGCCAAGGACGACGGCTCTGTGGGCACGGATCTGCCCTTCACCGATGTGAAGTCCAACGACTGGTTCTACGAGGCTGTGAAGTACGTCTATGACAAGGAACTGATGAACGGTACCTCCACCACCACCTTTGCTCCCCTCATGACCACCAACCGGGCCATGGTGGTCACCATGCTGTGGCGGCTGGAGGGCCAGCCCAAGGCTGAGGCCACCCTGTCCTTCACCGACGTGGAACAGGGCGTGTGGTACACCGACGCTGTGAACTGGGCCGCCTCCAAGGGCATCGTCAAGGGCTACAGCGACACCGTGTTTGCTCCCAACGACATTGTGAGCCGTGAGCAGCTGGCCACCATCCTGTACCGCTACGCCGAGTACAAGGAGTATGACGTATCCGCCAAGGGCGACCTGACTGCTTTCACCGACGGCGCCAAGACCTCCTCCTGGGCTGCCCAGGCTATGGAGTGGGCGGTAGGCTCCAAGCTGCTGTCCGGCAAGGGCGGCAGCGTGCTGGATCCCACCGGCACCGCCACCCGGGCGGAAGTGGCGCAGATCTTCATGAATTTTGCCCAGAACCTGAAGAAGTAACGATCCATGCCGACAGGGGCGCGCTGCGTCAGCAGCGCGCCCCTGTCATATCTGTCCCAGCAGCTGAGAAGTCCAACGATACAGGCATGAAAGGAGCCGCCCAACGGGCGGCTCCTTTCATGCCTGTTTTGCAACCCGGGCGGCAGAATCAGAAATGTTCCTCCCGATGGGTCGTCTGGTTATAAACGATGGTCTCCTTTGTCCCGTCGGCATATTCCAGATCAATGGTATCGATCCGGATGGCGTCGCAGGCGGGCACATAGCCCATCAGCTTGTAAACAAGGATGCTTCTGCCGGGGGAAACGGGTCCCACGTAGCGGACCGAGGCGGTAGCCTTGTGGGTGATCTCATCGTAGGCGGGGTTGCCGATGGGGTCCAGGAAGGTCACATGGACGGTGTAGTAATTGATGGTCTTGCCGGAGTTGTTTTTCCCGTCAAAGGAGAGGGTGATGCCGTTGACGCTGTTGCGGGTGAAGTAGAAGCCTGTGGGTTTGCCGATGGGGGGAACCTTCTGCACGGTGACCACAGAGGTGGCGGTGAGGGAGCCGCACTTGGCGGTGATGGTGGCGGTGCCGGGAGTGACGCCGGTGACGGTGCCGTCAGAGGCCACGGTGGCCACGTTGGTGTTGGAGGAGGACCAGGTCACCGGCAGCGTGGTGTTGGCAGGGGCTACAGTGGCCTTCAGGCTCTGCTTGGCGCCGGCGTCCACCACGAAATTGGGGGCGCTGAGGGTGAGAGAGGTGGGTTTCACCACCGCCTTCAGGGTGAAGGACTTACGCAGGGAGGGGTCCACCATGCTGGACAGAATGACGGCTACCTCACCCCGGGTGATCTGGTTGAAGGGGGCAAAGGTGCCGGTGGAATCGGTACCGGAGAGGACGCCGGCCCGGTAGAGCAGATAGACGGCGTCATGGTAGTTGGCGTCGCTGGGCACATCGGGAATACCGTTTTCCTCCACCGTATTGATGGCGGTCAGCGCCTCGGGCGGAAGGGCATTGGTCAGGATCATGGCGAAGGAGGCCCGGCTGATGACGGCGGTATAGTCGGGGTAGGCCTGGCAGATGCCGTTTGTCAGGGCGTAGTCCACATAGGTCTGATACCAGGGCTCGCTGGTGGAGAAGGTGTGTCCGTTTCCCTGATAGGTGGCGTGGAGCCGGGCGGCGATGGCGATGGTCTCGCCGATGGTCAGCTTGCCGCTTACATTGAAGGTGGTGTCGCTGGAGCCCTGCATCAGGCCGTATTCATAGGCGGCCTGGACGGCAGAGGTGTACCAGGTGGAGGAGGCCACATCTGTAAACTGTCCGGGGGTATAGGGCTTGCTCTTGGTAAAGTTGGAGAGTCCGGCGGTTGCCAGTGCAGGTGTGAGGCACAAGGAGAGCGAAAGAGACAGGGTGAGCACAAGGGATAGCAAGCGTTTTTTCATCATAGACACCTCCGTTAAGACTGGGTTTATGCAGTCCCATTCTAGGCCCATTAAGCGGGGAAAACAATCTGCCAGCTGCATAGTGTATCAGAAGCACTGGACCGGGGTGGAAACAGCGGGTCATCCTCAAAGACGCTGTCAGGATGGACCTTGCCTTTGAAAAGAATCGGTGTTATCCTGAAAGCACAGACAGGAAAAAGCTGTAACAGGGGGGAGCGGGATGTTTCATCTGGAGATCAATCCCTATGTGCGGGATTACGTTTCAAAGGACTATGCAGGCAGCCTGCCGGAGGGGGATATCAAGCTGGATTGCTCCCTGGGGGTCAACGCCGATCTGCTGGGCAACTGTATCTTCCAGCGCCTCCACGCCTTTGAGCAGCGGACGGAGGCCCACGGCGGCAACTTTGCCGAGATCAAATACTATCCCCACGGCGGCACCCTGAAGGAGGCTCTGGCCAACTGGTACCGGGGCAACGGGGTGGGGGAGGGGTGGCTCACTGCCGACCACATCATCCTGGGCAACGGTTCCTACGACATCCTGTGCAATCTGAATCTGCTGTGCCTCACCAGAGGCAAGAAAGTGCTGGGCCACGCCCCACAGTTCACAGCCTATGTGGACCATGTGAATTGCACCGGCTCGGTGTACGAGTGTTGCTATCTGGACCGCTCCGACGGCTACCGCTTCCATGTGGACGACTATCTGGCCAAGATGTCGGCGGAGTATGGATTGTTCATCGTGGAGAATCCCATCAACCCCACCGGCCTGCCGGTCAGTCTGGAGGACATCGCCCGCATCGCCCGGCGGGCGGAGGAGTGGGGAAAGCTGCTGGTGGTGGACGAGGCCTATGCCGAGTACCTGCCCTTTTCCGCCAGCGCCATCAACCTGATCCCCAGCCATCCCAACCTGATTGTGACCCGCAGCTTCTCCAAGGGGTGGGGTATGGCCGGGGTGCGGCTGGGCTACGGGGTCAGCTCCACCCAGAGCGGTCTGCTGCCTCAGCTGGAGAAGCTGGTGCTGCCCTTCAACAGCAACGGCATTGCCCGGGTGCTGGCCCAGACCGCGCTGGAGACCAAGTTCGAGCGGCCGGAGGAACCCTTTGGCATTCAGCCGGTGATTGTGAGCAAGAGGGAACTGCTGGCAGCTATAGAGAGGTACAACAAGCGGTATGGACGCAATCTCCGGGCGGCGGTCACCTGCGAGAGTACCCCCATCCTCATGCTCTATGTGGAGACAGAGGACCCCACCTTCCATTTGCAGCGCCACCTGATAGGGGAGGGGCTGCTCACAGTTAGCTGCGAGAGCTATGTGGGCCTGGACTGCCGGGCGGTGCGGCTGATGCTGCCCGAGCGGGAACAGATGCCCCTGCTGCTGGAGCTGTTGGAGAAGGCTGTCCGGACGCTGCCGGAACGGTGACCAAAGAAAAAACGGACCGGGAACTCAGTTCCCGGTCCGTTTTGTATGTTTTTTAGGCTTCCTGCTGGAGCAGCCAGACAAAGCCGTAGGGATAGAGCTCCACATGGCCGATCTCGTCGTAGTGACCGCCGTAGATCAGCTCATCAAAGGCGCCGCCCTCGGGGGCACCGGCGGTGACGAAGTCGCCGCTGAAGTTAAACAGTGCCACCAGCTTGCGGCCCTCATACCAGCGGCCCAGACCCAGCACATGGGGATTGCCGGTGTCGAAGGTCCACACATTGGCCCGGGCGTCAAAAGCGGGCTCCGCCCCGCGCAGCTGCTCTAGGCGGCGCAGACCCTGGAACTGCTTGCCCTGGCGGGTCTCCTGATTGTCACGCATAGCGGCCAGCTCCCACTGGAAGGGGCCGTGCTGGAGGTTGCGGGCGTCATCGGCCCGGGCGGCGTCCTCGTGGTAGCTGTAGTCGTTGAGCTGGCCCACCTCGTCGCCGCAGGTCAGCAGGGGCATACCGCTCTGGGTGAGCAGGAAGGCGTGGAGCAGCAGGTCGCAGGCCACGGCCTGCTCCAGCTTGACGCTGTCCTGCTCATAGTCGGCGGCTTCCACGCCGCACAGGGAGGCGGTGGTGCCGCACACCTTGCCCTCACGGCACAGCTCGCCCCGACTGTTGCTGCCGGGGAACTTGCCGGTGGCCCAGTCGTTGAGGTACTGGCGATGGGCATTCTCGTCGGTGCCGCAGTGCTCTTTCAGCCAGTTGTAGTCCAGGGCCCAGTCCAGACCGCTATCCCCGTGGAGCCGGTTGAGGAACAGACCGGCGGAGGACAGGGAACCCTCCACCTCGTGGCGGAGGAGGGACACGTCACCGGTGGCCAGAGTGTTCCACAGCAGGGCGCCGTTGTTCCGGCAGAGCAGATGGCACTCGGGCTTGTCCTCACTGCCAAAGTAGGGGGCCTCGTCGTGGGCGGGGGCCTTGCCCATCAGCAGCACGCCGGGGCACACCAGCTGGCAGATGAGGCGGGCCATTCGCAGCACGCTGTGGGGGAGGCGGGACAGGTCACCCAGGCGGATGGCGTCTGCACCCAGACCGGCCAGGCAGAGCAGCTGCTCGATCCAGGCGTGGAAGGCGGCGGCGTCCTGGGGAGCGTCGGCCTTCAGAGGCAGGGCCAGCAGGATCTCCTGGGCCCGGCAGGCGTCGGCCAGAGCGGCCAGCTCCTCCTGGCTGCCGTTACCGTTGAGACGCAGGAAGTTGACGCCGCACTCCTTCAGGTAGGGCAGGCGGTCTGCCACCCCGGCCAGGGAACCGGCAAAGCCGGCGGCGTCCACGGCCATGGCCAGCAGATCCCGGCGGCAGTACCAGCCGGCGTCGGCGGTCCGGCGCTGGTCCTGAGCCCGCAGCTCCTCCCGGCGGTTCTCCCAGCTCTGGCGCAGCAGAGTGGTCAGACGGTCCCAGGCGGCCAGGTCGCCGTGGAACTGCTCCCGGTACAGCCGGGCCAGCTCGTCGCCATACTGCTCCATGCGCAGGTCAAAGATGCTGGGCACGGGCTCCGCCGCCACAGGGGCGGCCTGGGGTACGGGAGCGGCAGCAGGCTCTGCGGGAGCCTTGGAAACCAACAGGGACTCGGGCATCACGATGGCGGGACGGCGGCCGGGAACCGCGGGGCGCTTGTAGTACAGGTCCTCTTCCTGGGCACGGGTCATGCGCCAGGTATGACAGGGAACAGTGCCCTTGTGAGTATTGCGTTCGTTCATGAGGAAAATCTCCTTTATGGTACGCACCGGCAGGGCCGGTGCGGATAGATTGGGGCGGATGGGTGAACGGCAGACCGCCCAGGGTCTGCCCAACAGGTAATACTATAGCACGGCTTGGGCCATTCTTCAACCGGAGCGCTCCTTTTTTGTATGTTATTACCACCAAAAACCAGAAGCCGGAAGGAGAAAGGGATTGTATTTTTGTTTCGGTCGTGGTAGTTTGTTGGGAGAGAAGAAAGATCCAACTGGAAAGGGGGACGGCGGATATGCCCGTATTGGAGGAATACCACAATGCGCTCCGCCTGGGACAAAAGGAGATCAAGGCGGCGGCAGCCCGGGGGGAGGAAACCGGCCTGCAGGTGCTGCCCGGCGATCCGGAGGAACTTGCCATGCGGCGGGAGAGCCTGGGCGTGGTGGAGGTGCCCAGCGAGCTCATCGTGGGTACCTGCAACAAGCTGCGGCGCAACAGCTTTTCCCCCGGCTTTTATCCCGCCCTGGAGGCTGACAGCGAGTTTGCAGGCAAGTGGGCGTCCCTCTGTCAGGCCCACCTGAATGAAGGAATCCGGGACCCCATCAAAGCGGTGGAATACCTCAACCGCTTCTATGTGGTGGAAGGCCACAAGCGGGTGAGCGTGCTGAAATACTTTGGGGCCATCACCATTCCGGCGGTGGTCACCCGGCTTTTGCCCCGGCCCTCCGACGACCCGGAGGTGACCGCCTACTACGAGTTCCTCAACTTCTACCAGATGACAGGGCTGAATTTCCTGGTGTTCCGGCGACCGGGAGAGTACCGGGAGCTGATGGAGGCCATGGGACGGCCCAGCCGGGAAGCGTGGAGCGCGGAGGAGATCCACGATTTCCGCTCCTTTTACTATATGTTCCGGGATGCCTGTCTGCGGGAGAATGCCGATCAGCAGTACATCTCCCTGGCTTTCCTGGTATATGTGAAGCTGTTTGGCTATCAGGCTTCCCAGGGCAAGCTGTCCACCCAGATCGCCCGGGAACTGCCCATGATCCGGCAGGAGGTACGCAACCGGCTGGAAAACGCCGGGGTGACCCTTATGCTGGAGGACACGGTGAAAAAGCCCCTGTTCCCCTTCCATCCTATCGGCGAGCGTTTGTGCGCCGCCTTCATCCACGCCGGCAGCAGCGATACCTCCCGCTGGGTCTATGAGCATGAGTGCGGCCGCTACCTGCTGGAGGATACCATGAATGACCAGCTCTATACCCTCTCCTATGAAAATGCCGTCACTGAGCAGGCGGCGGAGGCGGCCATCAACGATGCGATGGCCAAGGGGGCGGACTTGATCTTTACTACCGATCCCTCTCTGCTGCTGCCCAGCGTGAAGCAGGCCGTGCGCCATCCGGAGGTGAAATTTTTCAACTGCTCCCTCAACAACTCCTATCCCTCGGTGCGGACCTACTATCCCCGGATGTATGAGGCCAAGTTTATCAAGGGCGCCATTGCCGGCACCCTGTCCCGCAGCGGATGGATCGGCTATGTGGCCGACTACCCCACCTTCGGCACCATTGCCAGCATCAACGCATTTGCCCAGGGGGCCAGAATGGTCAACGCCAATGCCCGGGTGCTGCTGTCCTGGAACAGCCTGAAGGAGGGCGGGGGCATTGACAGCCTCCGGGCCAAGGGCATCGTGTATATCGACTACCTGGACCGGCTGGCCGCTAACGCCGGGCCCCGGTCGAGAGAGCTGCATAATCTGGCCATGATCCACTGCGACTGGGGAAGATTTTATCAGAGCCTGGTGCGGCGGGTGCTGGACGGCAGCTGGAAAAAGGAGAGCCGGGGCAGCAGCGCTATCAGCTACTGGTGGGGCCTGAACCAGAAAATCGTGGATGTGCTCTGTTCCCGCCGCCTGCCCGCCGGCACCCGGCGTCTGGCCGGCGTGCTGCGGGACGCCATCCGGGCCGAACGGCTGGACCCCTTCTACGGGGTGCTGATGAACCAGCAGGGCCATGTGGTGTACGGCGACGACGGACCCCTGCCCGCCCAGCAGATTCTGTCCATGAACTGGCTGTCCACCTATGTGGAGGGGTCCATCCCCAGGCCGGAGGAGCTGACCGACCGGGCCAGGGCGTGGATGCGGGTTCAGGGCTTTGAGGAGGCTGGGCTGAAGTGAAGATTCTGGCTGTAGCCGACTATGAGTCCCCCGCCCTGTGGGACTACTATACACCGGATAAGCTGGAGGGGGTGGATCTGATCCTCTCCTGCGGGGACCTGAAATCCCATTACCTGTCCTTTTTGGCTACCTTTGCCCACTGCCCGGTGCTCTATGTCCATGGGAACCACGACGGGCACTATGAAAAGGACCCGCCTCTGGGTTGCACCTGTATCGACGGGCAGTACTATGAGTACCAGGGACTGCGTATCGTAGGCCTGGGGGGCTCCATGCGCTATAAGAAGGGCCCCCACCAGTACACCGACAGGGAGATGAATCTGCGGGCCATACGGTTGGCCCCAAAGCTGTATTTTAAAAAGGGGTTTGATATTCTGCTGACCCATGCGCCGGGCAAGGACATGGTGCCCTGCGCCGACCTGGCCCATACCGGCTTCCGGGCCTTTAACCGGATGCTGGACAAGTATCAGCCCGCCCTCCATCTCCATGGACACACCCACCTGAATTACGGCCGGAGCATCCAGCGGGAACAGCGCTACGGCAAGACCAGAGTGATCAACGGGTATGAGCGCTATCTGATTGAACTTTAAATGAAAGCAGGCGGCGGAAGGATTACCTTCCGCCGCCTGCTTTTCTTCCAAGATGGAACCTTTTCAGACGGAAAACGTCTGTGAAAAGGAAACGTATACCAAAGAAAGGAGCGGCGGTTTTCGGCGGAGATTTCCTGCGGAAGGGCATACACTGGTGCTGGCAGATGTCCAACCTGAAGTCAACTGGGAAACTTAAGGATTTGTTAAGAATTTGTCATTGCTTTGTCATTGCTTACCTTACCCGGTATGCTAGAATGGCAGTGAACAAGCAAGTACACAAGGAGGAGTTCAATATGACGGATCAACAGACGCCTGTGCTCGAGCGGCCCGCTCCGGGCCAAACGCCGCCGGCTGGGGCGCCTTCCGGCCCCAGAAAGAAAAAGCGCCGCAGTAAGGTCAAGCTGATCGTGGGCCTGCTCATTACCGCGGCGGTGATTGCCGGAATTGTCTTTGCTCTGTGGTACTTTGTGTTCCGGGAGGATCAGACTGGACTGGGTGAAGCCATGACCGACACCGTTCAGCTGGGGTCCATCCAGGTGAAGGTGGAAGGCAGCGGCATGGCCAAGGCCAACAAATCGGCCACTGTTACACCGGGCACCGGTACCATCCTGGAGCTCTATGTGAAGGAGGGTGACCAGGTCACCGAGGGCCAGCCCCTCTACCGCATGGACGACACCGCGGCCCGGGAGGCCGTCAAGGCCGCCCAGGAGACTGTGGACGACTGCCAGAAGCAGCTCCAGGCGGTCTACGAGAAGATCGGGGAGCTGACCATCAAGGCCCCTCATGCCGGCAACCTGCGGGAGGTGGCCAACCTGAAGGCGGGAGATACGGTGAACGAGGGCGACACCATCGCCACCATCGTCAACGACACCAAGCTACGCATCTCCCTCTATTACAGCTATGCCTATGAGGACAGCATCAAGGTGGGGCAGACTGCCCAGATCACCATCCCCTCCATTATGGGCAGCCGCACCGGTACGGTGGAGAAGATCAACAAGGTCCGCTTTGTCTCTCCTGAGGGTGCCACCCACTTTGAGGTGGTCTTTGTGCTGGACAACCCCGGCACCCTCACCGAGGGGATGGAGGCCTCCGCCTCCCTCACCGCCGCCGACGGCACCCCCATCTATCCCTATCAGAACGGCAAGCTGGAGTTCTATGAGACTACCGTGGTGAAGGCCAAGGCCTCCGGTCCGGTGGAGAGCTTTGGACTGCTCAATTACGCCGACGTGAAGGCGGGCCAGGTACTGGTCCAGCTGGGCGCCAAGGATTCCGACGAGGAGATCAGCGCCAAGGAAGAGGCCCTGAAGGCTGCCCAGGAGAAGCTGAAGGAGGCCAATGACGAGCTGAGCAAGTATAACGGCGTGGCCCCCATCGCCGGTACGGTTCTGTCCTGCAGCCTCATGGAGGGTGAGGAGGTACAGAGCGGCCAGGGCATCAGCATTGCCGATACCTCCCAGATGACGGTGGAGATCAGCGTGGACGAGCGCAATGCCCAGTACGTCAAGGTGGGCATGATGGTGGATCTGGACCAGTATGGCACCCCCTACATGGGCGTGGTGCAGAGCGTCTCCCTCACCGCCTCCGGAGAAAACGGCGTGGCCTCCATCCCGGCGGTGGTCGCGGTGGACAACTTTGACGGCTCCATGATCCCCGGTACTTACGTCAGCTATTCCTTCGTGGCCAGCCAGTCGGACAACTGCCTCACCGTGCCTGTGGCCGCTGTGAAGTACGTCAGCTTCAACAATGTGACGCTGCCCGACAATATGGATGCTCCCCCTGCCGAGAACGGCGGAGAGGATGGTATGGACGGCGAAATGGGCGGTAGTGACCTGCCTGATGACGGCAGCGTGATTGACGGTGAGATCCTGCCCGACGACGGCGGGACCGTTGACGGCGGAAATGTGATTATCGACGACGGCGGCATGATCATAGACGGCAATATGTCTGTCAGCGGCGGCGCGGTGGCAGTGCCGCAGCGGTATTCCAACAGCGGTGTCTCCGCCCGTAAGCTGGGTGTGGTCGTCATGCCCGGTCCGGGTATCTCCGCGGGCGGCGGCGCCAGTAGCGGTATGGGCGGCGGTTCCTCCGATGAGGAAACCGGCACCATCGTCTTTGTGAAGTCCAAGGAGGCCCCCGCCAACGCCATCCTGGAGCCCGATCCCGCCTGGGAGTGTCCCGAGGGCTTCTGGGCCGTGCCGGTGGAGATCGGCATCAACGACACCAGCCGGGCGGAGGTCAAGCGGGGCCTCAACGAGGGGGACGAGGTCTTTATCGGCTACGCCACCCAGAGCGCCGACAGTTGGGGTGGCTGATATGCTGATCGATGTAAAAAACCTCTTCAAGATCTACCATGAAGGGGAGGAGAGCGAGGTCCGGGCCCTGGACGGGGTGAGCCTCACGGTGGATCGGGGAGAGTTCGTGGCCATCATCGGCCAGTCCGGCTCCGGCAAGTCCACCCTGATGAACATTCTGGGCTGTCTGGATATCCCCACCTACGGGGACTACCATCTGGACGGGGTGGACGTGACCGAGCTGACCGACAAGCAGCTGGCCCACATCCGCAACAAGCAGATCGGCTTTATCTTTCAGGGATTCAACCTGATTCCCGCCCTCAACGCCTGGGAGAACGTGGAACTCCCCCTGATCTATCAGGGGGTGCCCGCCTCCAAGCGTTGGGACCGGGTGGAAGCCGCTCTGGAGCGGGTGGGGCTGGCCGACCGGGCGGAGCACAAGCCCACCGAGATGTCGGGCGGTCAGCAGCAGCGGGTGGCCATTGCACGGGCCATTGCCACCCAGCCTCCCATCATCATGGCCGACGAGCCCACCGGCGCCCTGGACTCCCGCACCGGCAAGCACGTGCTGGAGATCCTCCACGGGCTCCATGAGGAGGGCTCCACCATCATCCTCATCACCCACGACAACGGCATCGCTTCCACCGCCCAGCGGGTGGTGCGGATTTCCGACGGACACATCATTTATGACGGGGACAGAGAGGGGGCCTTCGCATGAATCTGACCCAGGCGTTCAAGATCGCGGTCAAATCCATTGCGGCCAAGAAGGCCCGCTCCGTCCTTACCATGCTGGGCGTCATCATCGGCCTGGCCGCCGTCATTATCCTGGTGTCCTATGCCCAGGGCCAGAACCAGCAGATGCGGGCGTTCTATGAGAGCCTGGGCACCAACATCATCAACATCCAGGCCAGCAGCTGGAACAGCGAGAAGGTATCCGATGAGCTGTACGACTACTGTATGGAGCTGGACGAGTATGTACTGGGCGTCACCCCGGTGGTGCAGATGTACAATCAGACCGTCATCAAGTACGGCGCCAAGACCCTGGACAACTACAATACCCCCTGGGAGGAATCTCCCCAAGTGGTGATGGGCAACCAGCAGTTCTCCCTGTGCAACAACTTTACATTGGCCAAGGGCAGAGACATTGCCTACCTGGATGTGAAGAACTACAACCAGGTGTGTGTGCTGGGCTCCAAGATGGCGGACGCCCTCTTCAACTACATGAATCCGGTGGGCCAGACCATCACCATCAACAACATCCCCTTTGAGGTCATTGGAGTCTATCAGGAAAAAGACCCCAACAACATGACCGGTATGGACCGCTACATCGTGCTGCCCTACTCCATGAACCGGGTGCTGAACAGCCGGACCAGCATGGATACCTTTGTGGCCAAAGCCAAGGACTCCGAGTCCACCACCCGGGCCATCACGCTGCTCAAGGGCTTCCTTCAGGGCCTCATCGACCCCAACAGCGGTTATTACAGCGTCACCACCCCCAACCAGATGCAGGAGGAGGGTAAGGAGCAGGATCAGATGCAGCAGCGCTTCCTGGGCGGTATCGCCGCCATTTCTCTGGCGGTAGGCGGTATCGGTATCATGAACATCATGCTGGTCACCGTCACCGAGCGTACCCGGGAGATCGGCATCCGCAAGGCCATTGGCGCTGAACGCAAGAGCATCATTGCCCAGTTCCTCATTGAGGCCTGTATGATCTGCGGCATCGGCGGCATCTTTGGCATCATCGTGGGTTATATCGGCACATTGATCGTGGGGAAAATATCCTTCCATACCATATTGATACCCAACGCCGGGATAACGGTGGGCGCCTTCTTTATCTCCGTTGCCCTGGGCGTGGCCTTTGGCCTCTATCCTGCCATCAAGGCCTCCGGCCTCCAGCCGGTGGAGGCCCTGCGGGCAGACTAAAGGAGTGAGATCATGAAAAAGAGAACTTGGCTTTCCGCCCTGCTGGCGGTGGCGCTGCTGGTGAGTATGCTGGTGGTGCCCTCCGCCTCCGCGGCAGGCAATTCAGCCTTTACCGACATCACCGATCCCGACCAGGCCAATGCCGCCGAAATGCTGCGTCTGCTGGGCGTGGTGAATGGCACCGGCGGCGGCGCTTTCCGGCCCCAGGGCACCCTGACCCGGAGCGAATTCTGCAAGATGACGGTGGAGATCATGGGACGGGGCGACGAGGAGCCCGCCCAGCGCAGCCGCACCATCTTTACCGACGTCAGCTCCACCCACTGGGCCAGAGGATACATCAATTTGGCTGCCTCCATCACTGTGGGCGGTTCCTCCGGTGGTGACGGAGAGAGCGCCACGGCGGGTACCCGGCTGATCATGGGCGTGGGAGACGGCACATTCCAGCCCGACCGGGTCATCACCTGCGGCGAGGCGGTCACCATCCTCATGCGGGTGCTGGGCTACGGCGACGGCGACGTAGCTGGCGGCCTCAACTGGTACGACGGCTATATGGGACTGGCCGGCTCCGCTGGACTGCTGGATAAACTGAACCTGACCGGAGCATCCACCATCTCCCGTGGCCAGGCCGCCATTCTGTTCTACAACCTGCTCTTTGCCAAGACCAAGGGCAGCGACAGCCTCTACCTCACCGGCCTGGGCTGCAAGGTGGAGGACGGCGGCATCCTGCTGGATGTGAACGCCACCCTGGCCGGCTCCAACACTGCGGTCAAGACCACCACCGGCACCTACAAGACAGACCGGGCAGGGCTGGACGAGAACCTGGAAGGAATGCAGGGCGACGTGGTTCTGGACAAGAACGACAAGCTGCTGGCCTTCCAGCCCAAGGAGAACATCACCAGCCGGGCGGTCAATGTGGCTGAGTGGGCCTACAACGAAGCGCGCCTCACCGGCGGCGAGACCCTGGAGCTGCCGCCTCAGACCACCATCTATCAGGACGGCGAGAAGAAGGTGTATGAGGAGCTGTGGCAGGATCTGAAGCCGGGCACCCCCGTTACCTTCTACTACACGGCGGAAGGCAAGGTGGACTATCTGTTCCTGCGCTCCGCCTCCGCCTCTGACACCGCTATGGTGGCTCGGAGCGTACCCTCCGGAAATCCCTTTACTGCCCTGACCAAGGGGGAGGGCAATTACCAGATCTACAAGAACGGGATGCCCGCCACCGTCAATGACATCCGTCAGTATGACGTGGCCACCTATGACAGCGGCGCTAAGGTCATGAACATCTCGGACCTGCGGCTCACCGGTATGTATGAGAACGTCTACCCCAATACCGATACTCCGGCCAAGATCTGGGCCATGGGGAAGGAACTGCCAGTGCTGCCCTGTGCGGTAGAGGATCTGCGCAACTTCAAGATTGGCGATACTCTGACTCTGCTGCTCACCAGTGACGGAAAGGTGGCCGGTGCGGTTACTACCGCTGCTGCCAAGGGCAACGCAGTGGGCTATGTGAAGAGCATTGCCGAGGATGGAACGGCTGTGGTACAGCTGCTGGACAGCGTTCTGGGCAAGGTGGAAGGCAAAACCTCCTACCGGGGGGACAGTGCAGAGAAGATGATGGGTGAACTGGTCACCGTCTCTTCTTATAAGCTGGGCCAGATCACCCTGACCCGCCTCACCGGCGGCTCCTCCAGCGGGGTTACCGGCAAGCTGGATGTGGCTGCCCGTACTCTGGGCGGCGTGGCCCTAGCTGACAACGTGGCGGTATACGAGAAGGTGGGCAGC
Source organism: Flavonifractor sp. An4 (assembly GCF_002161755.1). Lineage (NCBI taxonomy): Bacteria > Bacillati > Bacillota > Clostridia > Eubacteriales > Oscillospiraceae > Flavonifractor > Flavonifractor sp. An4. Next base: position 39,047 of record NZ_NFIL01000008.1, read on the forward strand.
AGTAAGCTCCAGCCTGTCAAGTACAGCCAGATCACCGCCGTCAGCGTGCCAGCCTCCAAGATCCTGTATGCCGGCAAGGACTATGCCGGCCGGTACAATGTGCTGGTGCTGGACGATGTAACCGGAGATCTGTACACCTATGGCTTCATGAGCAAGGGTACCATGACTACCCCCTCCAGCATGGGAGAGATTGTGAACTCCACTGTAATTGTGACCACCTCGGACAAGAATGGAGAGACCAAGCTGGAACTGGTGGGCGGAGTGGAAGTGCCCCGCAACGCGATAGGCGGTGTGGTCGCCTCTCTGAATACCCTTCAGGATAAAAACAAGATTGCCGGTTATGTGTTCCTGAAGGAACTGGGCGGTGTACACCGCAGCGCCTTTGACATGAAGGCCAAGACGGTGACCACCACCGACATGGTGCTGCCCATTTCGGACAGTGTGGTGTGCTACAACAAGACAACCAAGCAGTGGTTTACGGCGGAGGACCCCATGGATGCCCTCAATCAGGCCCGGGCCTTCTCCGACAACATCACCATCTACTACGACCGCACGCCGGAGAACGGCGGCAAGGTCCGTGCGGTAGTGGTGCAGTAACCATCAAAAAAGCCGCCCCCGCGTGAAGCGGGGGCGGCTTTTTGCATTTCAAATCAGCCCTTCAGGCTCTCGGCCCAGGCGGCATACTTGGCTACCTTCTCATCGGCCTCCGCCTTGGTGGCGCCGTTGGCCAGGATATACACCTTGACCTTGGGCTCGGTGCCGGAGGGACGGACGATGAGGCTGGTGCCGTCGGCCATCTCGTAGCGCAGCACGTTGGAGCCGGAGAGCTCCATGGTGGTCTTGCTGCCGTCGGCCACGGTGACCACGGAGCCGTCCTTGTAGTCCTTCTGCTGGGTCACCGCCACGCCGGCGATCTCCACCGGGGGGTGCTCCCGCAGGCCGGCCATCAGGTCAGCCATCTTCTTCAGCCCGTCCAGACCGGGCATCACCAGGTTCAGGGTCTTTTCGCCGTAGAAGCCGTACTTCTCATAGCACTTCTGGAGGGCGTCGTACAGGGTCATGCCCTGACCGGCGTACCAGGCGGCCATCTCGGTGAGGGCCAGAGCGGCGGTGACGGCGTCCTTGTCCCGGACGTAGTCGCCCAGCATATAGCCATAGCTCTCCTCGTAGGCGAAGATCACCTTGCCCTCGCCGGCGTTCTCCAGCTTGTCCTTCTTCTCGGCCAGGAACTTGAAGCCGGTGAAGGTGTCGTAGCAGGCCAGACCGTTGGTCTCGGCCACCTTGCGGGCCATCTCGGTGGTGACGATGGTCTTGAGGGCCACCGGCTTGTCCGGCATCTTGCCGGTGCGCTGCTTGGCGCCGATCAGGTAGTCCAGCAGGAGCACGCCGGTCTGGTTGCCGGAGATGGTGATGTACTCGCCCTGGTCGTTGCGCACCATGATGCCCACGCGGTCGGCGTCGGGGTCGGAGCCCAGGATGAAGTCGGCCCCTTCCTTCTTGGCCAGATCCACAGCCAGGTAGAAGCCCTCGGGATTCTCCGGGTTGGGGGAGACCACGGTGGGGAAGTTGCCGTCAATGACCATTTGCTCAGGGACACAGATGACGTGCTTCATGCCCAGACGCTTCAGAGCCTCGGGGATCAGCTTGTAGCCGGTGCCGTGGAAGGGGGTATACACCATCTTGAAGGTGTCGGCCACCTTCTCCACAGCGGCCTTGTCGTTGACCTGACCCATCACGTTGGCCAGGAACTTCTCGTCGGTCTCCTCGCCCATCAGGGTGATGAGGCCGGCCTTCATAGCCTTGTCATAGTCCATACGCTGGATGGAGTCGAACAGATCCAGCTCCTCCATCTTGGCGGCAATGGCGGAGGCGTGGTGGGGGGGCAGCTGAGCGCCGTCCTGCCAGTAGACCTTGTAGCCGTTGTACTCCTTGGGATTGTGGCTGGCGGTCACGTTGACGCCGGCGATGCAGTGGTACTCCCGGACGGCAAAGGACACCTCGGGGGTGGGACGCATGGCGTCAAACAGGCGGACCTTGATGCCGTTGCCCGCCATGACACAGGCGGTCTCACGGGCGAACGTCTCGGAGTTGTTGCGGCAGTCGTAGCACACGGCTACGCCCCGCTCCACCGCCTCGGGGCCCTCAGCCTTGATGACCTCGGCGAAAGCCTGGGTGGCGTGGCGGATGACGTGGATATTCATCTGATGCAGGCCCACGCACATAGTGCCGCGCAGACCGGCGGTACCAAACTCCAGAGGAGCAAAAAAGCGGCTTTCGATCTCCTTCTCGTCGCCGGAGATGGAACGCAGTTCCTCCTTCTCCGCCTCGCTGAGGGCGGGACTGTTCAGCCACTTTTCATATACATCACGATAAGCCATGGGAATTACCTCCAATACCTCAATTTCAGCAAAAGCACATCTCTGCGCTTGTGATTATAGCACAAACTGACCGGTATATCTACCCTGTTTTTTGGGAGTTTACGCCGTAAGCTGCAAAAAATTTCCTGCTCTTTACTTGTGGTACCCGGAGCCCTCCACGATCTTGAAGCAGCGGTAGATCTGCTCCAGCAGCATGACCCGGGCCAGGTGGTGCGGGAAGGTCATGGGGGACATGGACAGTCGCAGATCGGCCTTTTCTTTCAGGGAGGGGTGCATCCCGTAGGAGGAGCCGATGAGGAAGGTCAGGGTGTTTTTGCCCTGGCCCGTCCACCCCTCCAGACGGGCGGCCAGTTTCTCGCTGGAGAGAAGCTGGCCCTCCACGCACAGGGCCACCACCGCCCCGCCCTTGGGCAGCTTGGCGGTCACCGCTGCCGCTTCCTTTTCCAGCGCGGCGTCGATCTGGGCCCGGGAGGGATTTTGCGGCAGCCGCTCCTCGGGCAGTTCGGTGAGCTGGAGCTTGCAGTAGCCCCCCAGCCGCTTGACGTATTCCGCCGCCCCGTCTATGTAGAACTTTTCCTTTAGCTTGCCCACGCAGATGATATGGATGGAACTTCCTTTCATACAGTGTACCTCCGTCCCGGCTCACTGCGGGGAGCCACATCCAGCAGTACGTCCTGGCCGGGAACGGCTCCCATGCGTGTGAGGGAATCCCCCACCACCTGCCGGGCCCGCTCCGGGGTGTTGTTCTCGTGGGACAGGTGGGCCAGCACCACGGCGGAGGTGCCTGCCGATACAGCGGAGCACACCAGGGCAGCCCCAGCCTCGTTGGACAGGTGGCCCCGGTCGCCCAGGATGCGGTCCTTGAGAAAGTAGGGATAGGGGCCGGAGCGGAGCCACTCCACGTCGTGGTTGGCCTCGGCTACCAGCAGATTGGCGCCCCGGATGCCTGCCTTCACCGCCTCTGTTACATGGCCCAGGTCGGTGACCACCGCCGCCTTCCGCCCGCCGGCGGAGAGGGCGTAGCCGGTGCTCTCGGCGGCGTCGTGAGGGGTGGGGAAGGTCTCAATGTCGATGGAGCCGATGGAGAAGCACTCCCCCGGCGTGAAGGGGTGAAGTACCTCTTCCAGAAAGGCGATGCGGTAGCACAGCTGCCGACCGGTGCCCCGGCTGGCGTACACCGGCACTTTCCGCTGCTTGGTCAGGGTGGTGAGACCGGAGATGTGGTCGGTGTGCTCATGGGTGATGAGCACGGCGGACAGGCTGGCGGGGTCGACGCCCAGCCCCTTCAGGGCGGTGGTGATCCGGCGGCAGGAGATGCCGGCGTCCACCAGGATGTGGGTGGCGCCGTCACTGACCAGCAGGCTGTTGCCGCTGGAGCCGCTGGCCAGGGTACACAGTTGAAGCACAAAATCGCTCCTTTCCAGAAAAAACAGGCGGGGGAGTTCCCCCGCCTGCATAAGATTTATGTTGATTATCCAACCTGGGCCTGTTTGTCCTCGTCGGGGGTGACCACCACACGGATGTCGGCCCCCACGCCGGACAGCTTGCGGACGATGTCCTCATAGCCACGCTCGATGTGGTGGATGTGGCCGATCTCTGTGGTGCCCTGGGCGGCCAGTCCGGCAATGACCATGGCCGCGCCTGCCCGCAGGTCACAGGCCTGAATGCGGGCGCCGGTAAACTTCTCCACGCCCTCAATGACGGCAATCTTACCGTCCACCTGGATCTGAGCACCCATGCGGCGGAACTCGTCCACATAACGGAACCGGTTGTCCCACACGCCCTCGGTGATGACGCTGGTGCCCTCAGCCAGGCAGAGGACAGCGGCGATCTGGGGCTGCATATCGGTGGGGAAGCCGGGGTAAGGCAGGGTCTTGACGTTGGTACGGGTCAGCTTGCCGGTGCGGCGCACCAGCACGGCGTCGTCCTGCTCCTCCACGTCCACGCCCATCTCCAGCAGCTTGGCGGTGATGCACTCCAGGTGCTTGGGGATCACGTTCTTGATGAGCACCTCGCCGCCGGTGGCAGCCACGGCGGTCATATAGGTGCCCGCCTCGATCTGATCGGGAATGATGGAGTAGGTGCCGCCGGTCAGCCGCTCCACGCCCCGGATCTTGATGACGTCGGTGCCGGCGCCCATGATCTCGGCGCCCATGGAGTTGAGGAAGTTGGCCAGGTCCACAATGTGGGGCTCCTTGGCGGCATTTTCAATGATGGTCATGCCGGCGGCCAGCACGGCGGCCAGCATGATATTCATGGTGGCGCCCACGGAGACGATATCCAGATAGATCTGGGTGCCGTTCATCCGGCCATTGGAGGCCTTGGCATGGATATAGCCGCCCCGGACGTCCACGTTGGCCCCCATGGCCACAAAACCCTTGATGTGCTGGTCGATGGGCCGGCCGCCGAAATCACAGCCGCCGGGCGGGGGTACCTCCGCGGAGCCAAAGCGGCCCAGCAGAGCGCCGATCAGGTAGTAGGAGGCCCGGATCTTGCGGGCCAGTTCCTCAGGTACCCGGGCGTTGCGGATGTGGGAGCAGTCCACATCCACGGTGGTACGGTTGACCGTACGCACGTCGGCGCCCAGTTCCTGCAAAATATTGAGCAGCAGCGTCACATCGCTGATCTGAGGCAGATTTTCAATGCGGCATACCCCGTCCACCAACAGGGCGGCGGGGATGATGGCAACAGCGGCGTTTTTTGCGCCGCTGATGTCGATCTCTCCAAAAAGCGGTTTCCCGCCGTGAATCACATACTTTGTCAAAATGCAACCCTCTATTCCTTCCGCCGGGGAACACACCCACGCCGGCGGCATCCAAGGCCGGATCAGACCGGCACCATAAAGCATCTGCAAACGCCTGCCTGCGGCAGAGCGCTCCAATACGTATACATTATAACATAACCTGCCATAAAATCAAAGACATTTCTTTAATGCCTCTGTGACAGTGATGTTTTGATCATAATTTACCCTGCTATGCGGGAAATATACCAACGAGTCAGACAAAACGGACGCAGAATCCGGAAAAAAGATCCGTACTGCCCGGCGCATTGGGTCCGGAATATTATACCCTATGGGACTGCTTCTGTCTTTCTGAAAAATGCACAAAAAAAGCCACGGGAAGCTATGAATTTCGCAGCCTCCCGTGGAAGAATATGGATGACATTCTTTATTTGCTCTGTTTATCCCGTACCAGGATGTGGGTCACGTTGGGCTGGCTGGTGGGACGCACATCCACCTCAAAGCGGGAGAGGGATTTGACCAGCTTGGACAGCTTGGAAAAACCGAAGTTCCGGGGGTCGAAGTCGGGCTGCTTTTTCACCAGCAGATTGCCCAGCTCGCCCAGAGCGGCATAGCCGTCCTCATCGGCAATGGTGTCCACCGACTCGGCAATGAGCTTGACCACCGCCTGGGGGACCTTGTGCTCCGCTTCCTGAGGCTGTGCGGGAGCCTCCTTCTTTTTCTGGGGCTTCTGGGCCTTGGGTTTTTCTTCCTCCGCCCTGGCCTGCTCCGCTGCCGCCCGGATGACCTCAATGTAAACAAATTTATCGCAGGCCACAATAAAGGGGTTGGGGGTTTTCCGCTCTCCCATACCGTAGACCTTTTTGCCCGCCTCCCGCAGCCGGACGGCCAGACGGGTGAAATCGCTGTCGCTGCTCACCAGCACGAAGCCGTCCACCTGGCCGGTGTAGAGGATGTCCATGGCATCGATGATCATAGCCGAGTCGGTGGCATTCTTGCCGGTGGTATAGCTGTACTGCTGGATGGGTGTGATGGCGTTTTCCAGCAGAGGGCCCTTCCAGGAGGCCAGGTTGGGGGTGGTCCAGTCTCCGTAGATTCGCTTGATGGTGGGGGTGCCGTATACCGCCACCTCCGCCATGATGTCGCCCAAGGCCGAGCGGGGCGCGTTGTCTGCGTCGATCAGCACTGCCAGGCGCAGGTCGGTCTGTTCTGACATGGCGGTCCTCCTTAAGCCAGTACGAAGTGATAAAAGCGCAGCATCTCGTACCAGTCCTTTGCCGCAAAGGAGACGGTACGGCTGTCTTTCAGGCAAGCGCCGGGGTAGAAGCTGCGGCGGTAGGCCAGTTTGTGGTCGTGGAAGGTAACGGCAGTCTCAAAGTGTTTCGGCATAGGCACCGTACAGTCCTCCGCCCGGCCCACGGCCTCCTCCGCCCCTTTCCGAATGGCTTCCACTGCGGCGCTGGGGTGCATGGAAAGTACACCGCCCCCCACACCCTCATTCACCGGGACGGTGACAATGGCGGGGATGAGCTGCCGGGCGCTGTCGCACAGGTCCTTGTCCCCGGACAGAAAACAGACGGGTACGCCGAAGTAACCTGCAATATAGGCATTGATGAGAAACTCGCTGGCCGGAGTTCCATTGAGCAGCACCTGAGCGCAGTCGGTGGTCATGGTATGGGATAATGGATTACCGCCGCAGGAGCTCCAGGCATGATAGCCGGTAAAAAGTACGCCGCCAAACGTTTCCCGGTTCAGGCCGGCCATCATACACAGGGGATCGCCGGTCCAGCCCCGGAAGATGCGGATCTGACGGGGAAGGGCGGCGGCGTCCAGATTGCGGGCAGAGTCGTGGGCGTCCTTTACCAGCAGACCCTCCGCTCCACCGGCCAGGGCGCCCTGACAGGCGGCGGCCACCTCGGCGGTCATCTGTTTGCGGAAGGGTTCATAATCAGAAGCGGAGCCCCGCTCGGTCTCTTTCCAATCGGCAATGCCGCAGGTGCCCTCAATGTCGGCGCTGAGATAAAATTGCATAAGACAGGCCTCCCAAGTGTTTTTTTCAGTATATCATAGTTTTTTGCCTTCAGGCAACTTGGCGGAGCTACTATTTTGTGCAACCATTGCAGCAATTTGCCGTCTAAAAGCGTATACAGGGTGAAAGGGGGAGCGGGAACCATGGACCCCAACCGGTTGGAATCGCTGATTCAGATCCATCAAAATACCCTGTACCGGGCTGCCTTGGCCATTCTTGGGGATGCCCATGAGGCGGAGGACGCGGTGCAGGACGCCTTCCTGCGCTGCCTGGAGAAGGGGCCGGAGTTTGAAAGCCCCGCCCACGAGAAGGCCTGGCTGCTGCGGGTCACCGTCAATGGCTGCAAGAGCCGCCTGCGGTCACCATGGCGGAGGCGCACCGCCCCGCTGCTGGACACCTACCCCGCGGCCGGACCGGAGGAGCAGAGCCTGATGGAGGCCATCGGGGCCCTGCCTGCCAGGGACCGGGCGGTGCTCCACCTCTATTATTATGAGGGATATCAGACCGCAGAAATCGCCGAAATGACCGGCTGGCGGGAGGGTACCGTTCGCTCCCGGCTCACCCGGGCCAGGGCAAAGCTGGGAGCGCTGCTGAAAGGAGAAATGCAATGAACCGATATCGTAATTATATGGACCGCATCTCCGCTCCGGAATCCCTGGCGGGCCGGGTGTTGGAGGGAAAGCGGCCCCGTCGGGCCCGTCCCGCTTTGGCCGCGGGCGTTCTGGCGGCCTGCTGTCTGGTGGCGGCGGTAGGTGGCTGGCAGTTGTGGCAGGGGAGAAGTCTGGCCGGGCCGGACTCCACGGCGGGGGTAGCGGCCACGCCTGCCGTGACACAGACCATCCCGGAGCGGGGCTATGCCCTGGTGGTGGAGGATGCCTTCGGAGGACAGCCCCACAGCTTCCCCAATGTACCCGGGTATGATTACCATTACCCCGACTGTACCGGCTCGGACGTCGTGATAGGCGACTACGCCTATCCGGAGGGGTGGTTCATGGAGCTGTTGTCCGCCCAGGAGATCATCAACGTGTTGGGGGGGACCGATCAGGTACCTTGGCAGTTAGATTGGACCGGCTTCGGCCTGAGCGGCATGGTGATCTACGACGGGGAGGGGAACCCCTGGCGGATCGAGATCATCGGTCAGCGGGGGGCGGACACCCTGCGCCTGGAGCTGTGGCCCGGTCGGGAGCCCATCATTGATCTGATCTATGCAGATGCCGCTGTCCAGGATGTGGATGGGGTAGAGGTCACCACCTACTCCCTCTACTACGATCAGGACGGGGACGATACTAAGGAATACACCTATCATGCGGATTATTTTGACGGCGCCATGGGGGTGAACTTTACCTGTACCAGCAAGGACCAGGGGACCGCCGCCTGGCTGACCAATCTGGTGGTGGGTCACAAGGGATTTACCGCCGACGGCCTGACTACCCCCGCCGGCGGGCAGCATATGGACCTGGGTACCGCCCGACTCTACGGCAGCGGGGAGCTGACCCTGGGCGAGGCCTATCAGCAGGAGCTGGCCGCTTATCTGCCCGACCGGTCGGCCCTGCCCGACGGCTTTACCTTTGAAAGCGCCCACTGGCATTTCGACGAGGTGGAGGACAGTTTGAGCATCCTGTGGTGCCGGGGATATGACACTGTGAGCGTGAAGGCAGCCCTGCTGCTGGACTCCAACACCGGTGAGCAGCTGGACACGGACGTGCTGCCGGACGAGATCACGCCCCAGGCAATGGAGCAGCGGTTCGGCCGCTATGTGGACGATGACCTGGGGGATACCCCGGGCTGGCGATACGAATCCTTCACTGTTCACTATTTCCGCAACGGGGAGCCCACGGTGGCCGTCACTTATTCCATCAAGGGCCTTACCCCGGAGGAGGCCGCCGCCCTTGTGAACAGCTGCCAGGGAGAATGGAGCCTGGATTAAGATCTGGAGAAAAGAAGCGCCTGCCGCTGCCGCGGCAGGCGCTGTTCTGTTTACGGAAGCACGATGGTGTCCTCCTCCGTGATCCCGGACAGGATCTCCACATATTCGCTGCCCCAGAGGCCGGTCTCCACAGTGACCGTCTCGGCCTTGCCGTTTCGCAGGACCTGGACGGTATCTCCATCCACCGCTTTCGCAGGCACACGGAGGCAGTTCTCCTTCCCCTCCGTGAGGATGGACACCGACACATTCATGCCGTCCCGCAGACCGTCGGTGTTGTCCAGGGCGATCTCCACGGTGTAGTCGGTGACGCCGCCGGAGGTGACGCCGGTATCCTCCACCCGCCGCACCGAGCCGGTGTAGGTGCGCTGCTCCCCGGTGTCGGTGGTGAAGGTGATGGATACGCTCTGGCCGGTGCCCACCCGGTCGATGTACTGTTCGTCAATGCTGGCGTGGACGCACAGGGCTTCAGGCTGGGCCAGCACCGCCATGGGGCTGCCGGCGGAGGCCAGATCCCCTTCCTTGGAAGTGCGGGAGAGGATGACCCCGTCCGCCGGAGCGGTGATGGTGTAGTCCTCCCGCTGATCGGTAAGTTGGTCCAGGCTGGCCTGAGCCGAGTCCACTTGAACCTGGGCGGCGTCCACCTGGAGCTGGGCGTTGTCTACCTGGAGCTGGGCGTTGTCCACGGCGTTGGTCAGGCTGTCATTTTTCAGGGTGAGCACCGTCTGCCCGGCGGTGACTGTCTCGCCCTCCTGAATGGAGAGGGTAAGCACCTGACCCGACTGGCCGGCGTAGATGGACTGTTCGGTGGTGTAGGAGATGGTACCTGCCTCCATGCACATCACCCCGTTCACCGACGCCATGGCGGTGGAGCCGCTGGCCAGGGTGCCGGGATTGCGGAAGGAGAATTCCACGTTGACGCCGGTGCGGCTGCCGCTGAGGGCCACCGGCGTATCATAGACCCGCACCACCGTGCCGGTGAGGGTGTCCGCCTTGCCGGGGAAGGAGATGACAGCAGCAGCACCCGGTGTCAGGGCCTTGGCGTCCTCCAGGGCGAAGGGGACGGTGAGTTTCAGATTCACGCTGTCCACCACCTGGGCCACCGGCGTGCCGGAGGAGATGAAATCACCCACATGGACGTTGACCGCTGTTACCGAGCCGGAGGCGTGAGAGACCACCGTCAGGTCAGCGCAGGCGGCTTGGGCCTGGGACAGACTGACCTTGGCCTGCCCCAGAGAGGCCACCGTTTGCTCCAGGGCCACTTTGGCGCTGTCCACCGACAGCTGGGCCTGGACGATCTGATCCTCCAGGGCATCGGAGTCAATGGTGTACAGGGTCTGACCTGCCGTTACGGTGTCCCCCTCCTGAAAGGTACACTCCGTCACGGTGCCGCTGACAGTGGGGACGATGGTATAGTTGTCGGCATAGGTCACAGTGCCGGTATCCTCCACCCGGTACTCCACCGGGCCGGTATCAGGCTGGACGGTGCGATACTCGTCCTGGTCGGAGCCGGAACAGCCGCTTAGCAGAAGCAGGCCCAGCACAGACAGAAGAGCCGTGCCCCGCCGCCAATACACAACTTTCATAAGAAACACCCCCGTGTGCTATTCCACGCTTTTCAGTGCGCCCAGCATATCGATCTCCCGCATTTTTCGCCCGATGATCACATTGACGCCCAGGGCGAAGATCATGGTGACCGCGCATGACAGGCCGATGGCCATGGGGGTGATGATCACCTCCAGAGGCATGGCGGTGATGGAGAGGATCAGGAACCGATCCAGGGCAATGCCCAGAGGAATGCCGCACAGGATACCGGCTCCGGCGAAAATCAGGTTTTCGCTCAGCTGCAATTTTTTGATCTCTTTTTCGTAGAAGCCCAGGACCATCAGAGTGGCCAGGCTGCGGATCTGTTCATAGAAGCTCATGATGCCCAGGTTATAGATGACGATGCAGGCCAGCCCGCCGCCAAAGAGAATGAGGATGTACACCACCATGGAGGTGTTGGTCATCTTCTCCACTGCGGCGGCCGTCACCGCCTCCCGGCTCTGCCAGCCGTCCACAAAGTCGTACCGGTCCAGTTCTGTTTCCAGTGCGGCGGCATCCTGGGTGGTGAGATAGGCGGTGGTGGGCGTATAGGACTTGCCCAGCTCCCGCCACAGACTGCGGCTGATATAGGCGCCGCTGACGCACCGGTTGATCTCTGCGACCCTTAACCTGTAGTAATGGTTGTCGCCGGTAAAACGAAGGGTAATGATATCGCCCTCCTCCACCCCCAGATCGTCAGCCAGCAGCTTTTCCAGCACCACCCCGTCCTCCGGCAGGGTGAGGGACCCGGTGGCATAGGGATCATACAGGTGAAGGGAGACGGTATCCTCGGTCACCGTCAAAGTGGAGGTGGTCCGCTGATCGTCGGTATACATCCAACAGGCGGTGGTCATCTCCAGTTCTGCCCCGGTGACGCCGGGGGCGTTGGTCAACCGGCTGTGCTGGGCCTCGGTGACTGAGCTGTTCAGACTGGCCATTACGTCATACTTGTTTTGATTTTTGGCCAGGGCATCGGAGTAGGCATCCATGGAGTCCTTGATGGCAAAGGCCATGAACACCAGGGCCATACAGAAGGCGATACCCACCACACAGGTGAGCATCCGCACCTTGTTGCGGAAGGTGTTGCGGATGATGTACTTGCTGTTAAAGCCCAGCCGCCGCCACAGAGGACCCACCCGTTCCAACAGAACGGTCTTGGCGTTTTTGGGGGGCTTGGGGCGCATACACTGGGCGGGACTTTCCTTTAACAGGGAGCGGGCCACCAGCCAGGCGCTGCCCAGGCAGCACAGGGCGGTAAGACCTGCCGCCTGGCCCCAGGCGGAGAAATCGTGGACAATGGTGTAGGGGGGCAGGTCGCAGCCGGTGGCAATGGTCCACACGATAAGCTGGGAGATGTATTTGCCCAGCAACGCGCCGATGGGAAACCCTACGATCACCACCAGCAGGGCATGGAGCAGATAGTAGATCAAAATCGTGTGGTCGTTATAGCCCAAAGCCTTGAAGGTGCCGATGTCCATACGGGCATTTTCAATGAGCCGGTTCATGGTACTCACCATCATCAGTACCGCGCACAGGAAAAACAGGGTGGGGAAGAAGGTGAGGATGGGTACCAGGTTGTCTTTGCCTTCCATCAGGGAATAGGCGGGCTGGTTGTCCTTCAGCGCCAGGATGTTGACCACTTTGTTGCCCAGCGCATCATCGATGGCTTCCCGGATGGCAGAGGCGGGAATGTCATCGGCGGTGGTGATACAGATCTGGGTATATTGATTGGCTCCCATCACCCCGCTGAGGACCTCCTCGTCCACATAGGCGAAGGCGAAACGGGACAAGTCGGGGGAGGGATTGGTGGCGTTGATGTTGTAGAGGCACTCCGGGTCCTTGCCCACACCGCAGATCTGGAGCCGCAGGTGGATCCCCAGGCCGGTGAGGGTGATCTCGTACCAGTCACCTACCTCCAGACTGTGGGCGGCTGCGTACTGGTCGCTGAGGAAGATTTCCCGGCTGTTTTGGGGCAGGGAGCCTTCCACAATATAAGGAGTATTGATGGAAAAATTGGCCACACCGTAGAGGGTGAGGGTCAGATCGCTGTCATAGCGGTCCTCGGCATCCAGCACCACCCGGGGCTGTACTCCGGTAATCCCTGTGATGGCCGACAGATCCCGGCAGTCCCCCTGATCCAGGCCAGTGCCGGAGATCCAGTAATCGGCCACATTTTGGGTGTCGTAGTAGTCGCCCATCAGCCGGTCTACGTTATAAATGATGCCGCTGAGGCCGGTATATACCACCACGGCGATCATGGTGATGATGCTTACCGAGATCAGCCGGGAGGCGGTGCGCCGAAGGTCGCGGAAAAAATTCTTCCAGATCATGCTACCACTCCAGTTCCTGTACGGGCACCGGGTTGGGGTTCTGCTCAAAGGATTCGATCTTACCGCTCTTCATGCGGATCAGTACGTCGGCGGTAGGAGCCAGAGCGCCGTTGTGGGTGACCACTACCACCGTCTTTTTGCTCTGCTTGCACAGGTCGTACAGCAGGGCCAGGATGGATTTGCCTGTCACATAATCCAGGGCGCCGGTGGGCTCGTCGCACAGAAGCACGTCGGGATTTTTGGCCAGGGCGCGGGCGATGGCGCCCCGCTGCTGCTCGCCGCCGGAGCACTGGGCGGGGAAATTCCGCCGCCGTTCATCCAACCCCACCATACGCAGTACCTCCCGAGTGTCCAGAGGGTTGGGGCAGATCTGGCTGGCCAGTTCCACATTTTCCTCCACGGTCAGGTTGGGCATCAGGTTGTAGAACTGGAACACAAAGCCGATGCTCTCCCGGCGGTACTGGGTGAGCTGCTTCTTGTTGAACCCGGAGATCTCTTTCTCGTTGACAAAGACCTTGCCGCCGGTGGGGGAGTCCATGCCGCCCAAAATGTTGAGGACCGTGGATTTACCGGCGCCGCTGGCCCCCAGAATAATGGTGTATTTGCCCTCGGGGATGGTAAAGCTGATGTCGTCCACCGCTTTGATCACCGTTTTGCCCATGATATATTCCCGGGACACGTGCTCCAGCCGAACGCCTGCCATAGGGACGACACCTCCCTGAAATTGGTTAAAAAATACGGATATCGGTGGAATTAGAGAAATTATTTGTGCTATTATGCTATATTATAACACGGCATATTTGCTTTCTCAATCCCTGGGGGAAAGGCTGAATAAAAAATCATCTGCGGTTTCCGAAGTAACCGCAGATGATTTGGTATTATGCAAATTGATAGATGCCGTCGGCGATGGGCGCAAAGCCGGCCTGGAAGAAGGCGGCGCAGGCTTTGGCCATGTAGGCCGGGTCCTGACTGCCGGCGGTCTCCACGGCAGAGTGCATGGCCAGCTGGGCCATGCCGATGTCCACCATGGGGATACTGACAGCTTGGCTGAGCAGATTGCCCAGGGTGGAGCCGCCGGGCTCGTCGGCCCGGTTGGCAAAGATCTGCACCGGCACTCCGGCCTGCTGGCAGACGGCTTTGAACAGACCGGCGGTGAGGCCGGTGGTGGTGTACTTCTGGTTGGCGGACAGCTTGATGACCACGCCGCCGTTGGGGTAGACCTTGTTGGCGGGATCGGCCTTCTCGGTGAAGTTGGGGTGGACGGCGTGGCCGTTGTCGGCGCTGAGGAGCATACTGCCGGTCAGAGCCTGCCGCACCTGCTGGTCGTCCAGCTTCAGGACATGGGCAATGCGGGAGAGCACATCGGGCAGGAAGGAGCTGAGGGCTCCCTGCCGGGTGCCGCTGCCCACCTCCTCGTTGTCAAAGAGACAGTAGACCTGGCCCAGCTTGTCCTGAGGGGCGGCGGTGAGCAGGCCCTCCAGGGTGGCGTAGGCGCAGCCCAGATCGTCAATGCGGGGGGCCTGGAACAGCTCCCCGGCGGGGCCCAGCACCACCGGCTGCTGCCGGGGGCAGAGGGTGAGATCGGTAGAGAGAATGTCCTCGGGATTCACGTTCAGCTCCTGGGCCACCAGCTGGGTGAGGGAGGGGCTGCCCGCCAGGCCGTACAGGGGCTGCATATCCTTCTGGGCATTGTAGTCATGGCCCCGGTTCACATCCCGCTGCTGATGGATGGCAAGGCTGGGGATAGTGAGCAGGTCCCGGTCCAGGTAGACCAGACGGCTCTCCACGCCCTGGGCGGTTTTGACAATGGCCCGGCCTGCCACAGTGAGGGGCCGGTCCAGCCAGGAGGCACAGTTCATGCCGCCGTAGCCTTCAGCAGACAGGCGGAGGTAGCGCTTGTCCCCCTCCAGCACGTCGCCCTTGATATAAAAGGTGGGGGAGTCGCTGTGGGCGGCAGTCATACGCCAGCCGGTGAGAGCGGTTTTAGGCAGCCGGAAGGCGATGAGGCTGCTCTGGTTGCGGGTAGTGTAATAGCCTTTGCCCCACTCCAGGGTCCAGGACGCGCACTCCTCCAGGCGGGTGAAGCCGGCCTCCTCCAGCAGGGCGGCGGCGCTGCCCACGGCGTGGTAGGGGCTGGGGCTGCGGGAAATAAAATTCATCAGTTGATGCAGGGTATCCATATTTGGTAACCTCCTGGGTGAAAGATCCAAAGATATGATAAAAAGCCGCGAACGTGGCAACGTCCGCGGCAGTGTGGTGCGGGCATGGGGACTCGAACCCCAACGCCGTGAAGCACGAGAACCTAAATCTCGCATGTCTACCAATTCCATCATGCCCGCCTGTTGTGTCCACTAGTTTAGCATCCGCGAGGGAAAATGTCAATTCCGACAGGGGGTTGCGGCAGGGACAGGAAGGCATTATAATGAAATGGCATATGCAGCCCAAAGGAGGAACCATACCATGGAAATTGCACCCCGGATTGCTGCCATACAGGATATTTCGGGCTTTGGCCGCTGCTCATTGACGGTGGTGCTGCCGGTGCTGTCCGCTATGGGCAGCCAGTGCTGCCCCCTGCTTACCGCCAGCCTCTCTGCCCATACCGCTTTCCCGCCCAGCGATAAAGCCACCTTTCTGGACCTGACCGGCCAGATGGAGGGGACCACAGCCCATTGGGCGGAGCTGGGCGTGACCTTTGACGCCATCTACAGCGGTTTCCTGGGCTCAGCGGACCAGATCCGCATCATTGAACGCTTTTATCAGCAGTTCCGGGGAGAACACACCCGGGTACTGGTGGACCCGGTGATGGGAGACCACGGAAAGCCCTACCGCACCTGTACCCCAGACCTGTGCGCTAAAATGCGTCAGCTGGCTGACCAGGCCGACTGCATCACCCCCAACTGGACCGAGGCCGCCCTGCTGCTGGACGAGGACTACGCCAACCGTCCCACGGAGGAGACGGGCATCCGGAACTGGTTGGAGCGGCTGAGTCTGGACGGCAAACGTTCGGTGGTGCTTACCGGTGTCAGCCTGACGGAGGGCCAAATCGGGGCGAGCTATTTTGACCGCATCACCGGCACTACCGGCTTTGCCATGGCCCACCAGGAGCCCGCCCACTTCCCCGGCACCGGTGACCTTTTTGCCAGCGTGCTGCTGGGCGCCCTGATGCGGGGGGACGAGCTGCCCGGATCGGTGCGGCAGGCAGTGGACTTTGTACAGCGCTGCGTGGCCTGCACCCTGGAGGTGGGTACCCAGCCTCTGGAAGGGGTTCAGTTTGAGCCCCTGCTGAAAGAACTGGTGTAAACGCCGCCTAACATCAGAGAGACAAACATAAAAAAGGGACGCTGCTGATGCAGCGTCCCTTTTTTGGATTCAAGTAACTTACTTGTGGTCCACGGAATACATATGAGCAATGAGGTCCAGGACCTTGTTGGAGTAACCCCACTCGTTGTCGTACCAGGACACGACCTTCACGAAGGTGTCGGTCAGAGCGATGCCGGCGCCGGCGTCGAAGATGGAGGTGCGGGCGTCGCCCAGGAAGTCAGAGGAGACAACGGCGTCCTCGGTGTAGCCCAGGATGCCCTTCAGCTCGCCCTCGGAAGCAGCCTTCATGGCGGCGCAGATCTCGTCGTACTTGGCGGGCTTGGCCAGGTTGACAGTCAGGTCAACAACGGACACGTCCAGGGTGGGAACACGCATGGACATACCAGTCAGCTTGCCGTTCAGCTCGGGGATAACCTTGCCCACGGCCTTGGCGGCGCCGGTGGAGGAGGGGATGATGTTGCCGGCAGCAGCGCGGCCACCACGCCAGTCCTTCTTGGAGGGGCCGTCGACGGTCTTCTGGGTAGCGGTGGTGGAGTGAACGGTGGTCATCAGACCATCGGTGATGCCCCAGTTGTCATGCAGCACCTTGGCGATGGGAGCCAGGCAGTTGGTGGTGCAGGAAGCGTTGGACACGAACTTCATGTCGGAAGTGTAGGTGTTGTGGTTGACGCCCATCACGAACATGGGGGTGGAGTCCTTGGAAGGAGCGGACATAACGACCTTCTTGGCACCGGCGTCAATGTGAGCCTGGGCCTTCTCCTGGGTCAGGAACACGCCGGTGGACTCCACGACGTACTCAGCACCCACCTCGCCCCAAGGAATGTCCTTGGGGTCCATGCAGGCAAAGAACTTCACGGTCTTGCCGTTGACAATGATGGCGTCATCGGTGTACTCGATGGTGCCGTCGAACTGACCGTGCATGGTATCGTAACGGAGCATATAAGCCATGTAGTCGGGGGTCATGAAGGGATCGTTGATACCCACGAACTCGATGTCAGAGCGGTTGATGCCGGCGCGGAACACCAGACGGCCGATACGGCCAAAACCGTTAATACCCACTTTAATGCTCATAGTGAATCTCTCCTTTGTTCTAAATAGCCTCTTAATACATCTTTCTTTGGCGCGACTACATTATAGACTAATCTGCCGGGAATGAAAAGAGGAAAAATGCAAAACTTACTGGGGAAACTGTATAAATTTATATGGTGGTTATCGGTAAACGTGGCGGTTTCGATGTAATACGACCGTATTCCTTGAGATTCGACAAAATATTTGCTATACTGACTTTGACTTTACCGTGTTTTGGGAGCTGAGAGGAGGAGGGAGGCCCATGGAGCCTGTTTCCGAGGATCTGGGGCTGCTGCTGGTGGAGCAGTTCCGGGAGCAGATGAACAATCTGGCGGCGGCGGTGCAGCTGCTGACGCCGGTGGTACAGGAGAAGGGAGGGCGCCAATATGAGCCCTACCTGGCCATCCTCCACCAGAGTATGTACCGCATGATGCGGATGCTGGGCAATCTGGAATATCTCCAGCTGCCGGAGGACGAATTGACAGTGACCCGGACCAGTCTGGACCTTGCCGGGCTGTGCCGCGGCCTTGGAGAGCAGGTGGCCTCCCTGGCGGGACAGGCGGGCCTGGAGTTCTCTTATGAGGAGGAGCGGGGCAGCCTCATCACCACCGGGGATGGCCCCCAGCTGCGGCGGATGCTGCTGGGCCTCATTTCCAATGCCTTTCGGGCGGCCGGAAAAGGGGGGCATACCGGACTGCGCCTGGCGGTGCGCCAGGACCGGGCGGTGCTTACCGTATGGGACGACGGCCCCGGTTTGCTGCCGCCGGAGGAGAAGAAAGAGCAGGAGCTGCTCCACCGGCCCGACGGCCTGGGCCTTGGCCTGCGGGTGGCCCGGCGGATCGCCGCCCTCCACGGCGGGGCTATCGTATTTGAGCAGCGGGAGGACCGGGGGTCCCGGGCGGTGGTCTCTCTGCCCATCCGGCCGCCGGAGGGGGGCGCGGTGCTGCGTACCCCGCGGACAGACTGGGACCGGTCGGGTGGTTTCTCCGATCTGATGGTGGAGCTGTCCGCCGTATTGCCCTACGAGGCTTTTTTACCCGCTGACCTGGAGTAAGATACAAATGAAAAAAGAGCGCGGCGCTTGGCGCAGCGCTCTTTTTCTATTCCCAGGAAAGCGGTATGGAACTTGACGTTACCGGCCTTCCGTGGGATAATAATAAGAATCTTGTTTTTTGGTTTGGAGTGAGCCTATATGACGGATTTTCTGGTCCGGCATTTTGTACGAGATTATCAGCAGGTACAGGACCCGGCGGTGCGGGAGCGCTACGGTGTACTGTCCGGCGGAGTAGGTATTTTCCTCAACCTGCTGCTGTCGCTGGGCAAGTTTTTTGCCGGCGTGGTCACCGGCTCCATCGCTGTCACTGCCGACGCCTTCAACAACCTGTCCGACGCAGGTTCCTCGGTGGTGACCCTGGTGGGCTTCAAGCTGGCGGGGCAGAAGGCTGACGACGGACACCCCTTTGGCCACGGCCGCATTGAGTATCTGGCGGGACTGCTGGTGTCTCTGCTAATTTTAATGGTGGGCGTGGAGCTGGGCAAGACCTCCATTGAGAAGATCATCCAGCCGGAGGAAGTGGCCTTTTCCATCCTGTCGGTGGGCATCCTGGTCTGCTCCATCCTGATCAAGCTGTGGATGAGTCTTTTCAACCGGAAGCTGGGCAAGCGTATCCACTCGGCGGCCATGCAGGCCACTGCCACCGACTCCCTGTCCGATGTGGTGGCCACCTCCGCCGTGCTGGCGGGCACCCTCATCGGTCACTTTGCTCATGTGAGCATTGACGGCTGGATCGGCGTGGTGGTGGCAGTCTTTATCCTGCGGGCCGGCTGGGGCGCCGCCAAGGATACCCTGAATCCCCTGCTGGGCACCGCCCCCGACCCGGAGCTGGTGAAGGCCATCCAGCAGCTGGTTCTGTCCCACGAGCAGGTGGTGGGGATGCACGATCTGGTGATTCATGACTACGGACCGGGCCGTCGGATGTGCTCCTTCCACGCCGAGGTGCCGGAGGGAGACGACATCATGGAGGCCCACGATGCCATCGATCACATCGAGCGGGAGATCCAGGAGAAATTCGGCATTGAGACCACCGCCCACATGGACCCCATTGCCACCGGAGACAGTGAGGTAGCCCGTCTGCGGGAGCAGGTGAGCGAGCTGGTCCGGGAGATCGACCCAGATATGAGCATCCACGACTTCCGCCTGACCCGTGGTCCCCGACACTCCAACTTGATTTTTGATGTGGTGGTGCCCCACCGCTGCCGTCTCAGCGATGAGGAGATTCGCAGACGCATTACCGAGGCGGCAGAGCAGGTGGTGCCCGGCTGCTATGTGGTGCTCCAGCTGGATCGGTCCTATGTGGGGGCAAGATAAGGCGATTTACAAATTGTTCACCCCCACTGTGGGGAAACGTGTATAATAATGTCTGATGAATAAACCGAAAATCGGTTTATTCCCGCGGCTGTAGCCGCGTATTTCCATTGGTGCGTTGAGACGCACCAATGGAAGGTGCAAGGTTTTTTGGATAACTTTGTCCAAAAACCTTGCACCTGAACAAAGCTATTTGGCCTTGAAAGATTTGGCTTTCAAGCCTTCCGGCTCTGTTCATTACGCATTATAATAAGGTTAAGTATGGCACAGACGCCCAGGTATAAACGGACATACCGGAAGAATACCATTTGATTAGTCTGAAAAGGACGGTGTACTATGGCCAAGAAAGTCCTCATCGTGGAAGACGACTCCAACATTGCTGAACTGCTCCATCTCTATCTGGAGAAGGAGGGGTTCGAAACAGCGGTGGCCGGCGACGGCGGCAAGGGTGTGGAACTGTTCCGCTCCTTCCGGCCTGACCTGGTTCTGCTGGACATTATGCTGCCCGTTATGGACGGCTGGTCGGTGCTGAAAAAGATCCGGGAGAATGACAAGACCCCCGTGATCATGCTCACCGCCAAGGGCGAGACCCAGGACAAGGTGGCGGGCCTGGAGGGGGGCGCCGACGATTACATTGTCAAGCCCTTTGAGATGAAGGAAGTGCTGGCCCGCATCCACGCGGTGATGCGCCGGTTCGGCGGTGACGAAAACGGAGGGGGAGAGAAGAAACTCTCCTTTGACAAGCTGGTCATCAACCTGGATTCCTATGAGCTGCTGGTGGACGGCAAGCGGGTAGACACGCCCCCCAAGGAGCTGGAGCTTTTGTACCATCTGGCTGCCTCCCCCAACCGGGTGTTTACCCGCAACCAGCTGCTGGATGAGGTGTGGGGCTTCGATTACTTCGGAGACTCCCGCACCGTGGACGTACACATCAAGCGCCTGCGGGAGAAGCTGGAGGGCGTCAGCAGCCAGTGGAGCCTCAAGACCGTGTGGGGCGTAGGATATAAATTCGAGGTTGTGACGGCCTCATGAGAAGCCTGTATAAGCGGCAGTTTATCCTGACAGCCGGTATGATCCTGGTGTCCTTTGCTCTGTTGGGTGTGGCGTTCTTTACTCTGTCCTATCAGTACACCATCCGTCAGACCAAAGAATCCATGGAGCGCAACGCCGATTATGTGGCCAACTTCACGTCCAAGTCCCGGGCTCTGGGGCTGGGTGTGGAGGATGACGTCTACATTACCATGATCGCCACCATCGCCCAGATCTCTGACGCCGTGGTACTCATCACGGAGGCGGATGGCGAGATGGTGGTATCCACCGACGGCGTAACGGTTCAGGGCTACAACACCCTGGGCGGACGCTATCTGCCCCGCACCGTAGTGGAGCAAGTGACCCAGTCTGGAGGATATACCGGCATGAGCACCCTGGGCGGGTTCTTCTCTGAAAAGCGCTATGTGGCCGGTACGCCCATTGTGGTGGAGACCCTGGACCGCAGCAGCGGTCAGGTGGTCAAGACCATGGTGGGTGTGGCCTATGTGGCGGCGGAGGCCTCCAGCCTCACCGAACTGTGGCGGGCCTTTACCACCATCTTCTTCTTTACCGCGGTGGTGGTGCTGTGCATTGCCTTCCTGACCAGCTCTGTGACCTCTCTCAAGCAGACCAAACCGTTGAAGGAGATCGCCGAGATCGCCAGAAAGTTTGGCCACGGCGAGTATGAGCTGCGGGTCAAGGGCTATGAGGACCGGCGGGACGAGGTGGGAGAGCTGGCCGAGGCTTTTAATGCCATGGCCGACTCCATCTCCAAGAGTGAGGAGCGGCGGTCCGAGTTTGTGGCCAACATCTCCCATGAGTTAAAGACCCCCATGACTACCATCGCCGGCTTTTCCGACGGCATTCTGGATGGCACCATCCCGCCGGAGCGGGAGAGGGCTGCCCTCCAGACCATCTCCTCCGAGACCCGGCGGCTGTCCCGGCTGGTGCGGCGAATGCTGGACCTGTCCCGGCTCCAGTCGGCGGAAAATGTCACTGCCCAGGAGCAGTTTGATGTCTCCGAAATCATGCTGCGGGTACTGGTGAGCCTGGAGACCAAGATCAACGCCCGGCATCTGGACGTAGACACCCAGCTGCCTGACGGGGCGGTGATGGTGTGGGGCGATCCGGACGCCATCACCCAGGTGTGCTATAACCTGCTGGACAACGCCATCAAGTTCTCCAATGAGGGGAGCACCATGGGCATCTCCATCACTACCAAAGGCGGAAAGGCCCATGTGGCGGTACGCAACACCGGGCAGACCATCCCGCCGGATGAGTTGGCCATGATTTTCGACCGGTTCCACAAGAGCGACAAATCCCGCAGTGTGGACCGGGAAGGCGTGGGCCTGGGCTTGTATATCGTCAAGACCATTCTGAACAACCATAAGGAAAATATTACAGTGACCAGCCAGGACGGTGTGACCGAGTTTAACTTTACGTTGACCCTGGCATAAGGACAGGAGGGAGCCATGCACGGCTACTATTACGACCAGAACCGGGTCTATCCGCCGGAGGACCAGGACCGCCGACGGCGTCCGGGCCGGAGAGGGCCGGGGAAGGCTGTGGTGCTCTTCTGCTGCGCCCTGGCTCTGCTGCTGGTCGCGGCGGTAGTGCTGCGCTGGGTGGGTGATTCCCTGTCCCCCCGGGAGGATTTATTCCACTCTGGTGATAAATCCCCCGAAAACACCCCCTATGACTGGGGCGATACCTGGGATTGGGAGGACGAGGAGACCGGAGAGACCACCGTGGAGCGGGCCCCCTTGGGGGACGATGTGACCCTGACGTTGACGCCCCAGCCTCAGACGCAGGCCCATACGCTCCAGACCATCTACCAGGAAAACATCCAGTCCATCGTGTCCATCTGGGGCGACGCGGGGACGTCCTACTCCTTCGGCACCGGTGTGGTGCTGTCTGCCGACGGCTACATTATTACCAATACCCACGTCATCGAGGGCTGCAGTTCCGTGGAGGTGGTTCTCCAGGACGACAGCAGCTATGAGGCTCTGCTGGTGGGGATGGATGTGCCCACCGATCTGGCCGTGCTCAAGATCGACGCGCAGAACCTGCATCCTGCTGTGTTCGGCAATTCCGACGAGCTGCAGGTGGGGGATACGGTGGTTGCCATCGGCAATCCCCTGGGCCAGGAGCTGCGGGGCACCATGACCGACGGCATCATCTCCGCCATCAACCGGGATGTGGATGTGGACGGGTACAGTATGGTGCTCATCCAGACCACCGCCGCCCTCAACTCGGGCAATTCGGGAGGTGCCCTCATCAATGAATACGGCCAGGTGGTGGGGATCACCAATATGAAGATGTCCGCTTATGACGATACGGTGGAGGGTCTTGGCTTTGCCATCCCCACCACTACCGTCAAGACGGTGGTGGACGATCTGATCCGCCAGGGCTACGTCAGCGGGGAGCCTTCCATCGGTATCACCTGCTACACAGTTACCGAAGAGATGGCGGAGGAATATGACCTGCCGCTGGGGGTCTATGTGAAAAGTGTACAGCAGGACTCCGACGCCAAAAAGCAGGGTGTTTTTCCCGGCGACGTGATCGTGGAGGCCAATGGACAGAGCATCACCACCATTGAGGAGCTGCTGGCATTGAAGGAAGGCATGGAAGCGGGCGATGTGATCCACTTCCGCCTGTGGCGGAGCGGCGGATACCTGGAGCGGGATGTGACCCTGATGGAACAGTATGTTCCCTGAACAAAGACAGAAAAAACGGGCGTCTCCGTTAGGAGACGCCCAATATTACACAGAAGAATGGATTGAATGGTGACGTGGATCGCACTTGTCCTTCCTGTGAGCTGTGAATACAATATACTATAAATTACTAAAAATGTCAAACAAAAGATTTGACGAAAGGGGTCGGAAAGAAGATGATGATTGTCAATGGGGTGGTCCACCCCATGGATGGGCCGGTGATCCAGCGGGGTTATGTGGCCTTTGAGGATGGAAAGATCACGGCGGTGGGACCCATGGAGGAGCTGACCGCCGTCGCAGAGGGGGCGATGGATGCCCGGGGAGGGCACATCCTGCCCGGCTTTATTGACGCCCACTGCCACCTGGGCCTGTTTGGAGACTCCCTGGGGTTTGAAGCGGACGACGGCAACGAGTCCACCGACCCCTGCACCCCCCAGCTGCGGGCCATCGACGGGGTGAATCCTCTGGACCGGTGCTTTCAGGAGGCCCGGGAGGGGGGCGTCACCACGGTGCTCACCGGCCCCGGTTCTGCCAACCCCATCGCTGGGCAGTTCCTGGCTCTGAAAACCGACGGCCGTTGGGTGGATGAGATGGTGGTTAAAGCCCCGGCGGCTATGAAATTTGCTCTGGGGGAGAACCCGAAGTCGGTATACAACGACCGGAAGGAGACCCCGGTGACCCGCATGGCCACAGCCGCCCTGATTCGGGAGGAGCTGTCCAAGGCCATGGAATATCAGGACAAGCAGGACAAGGCCTCGGAGGACCCGGATACCGATATGCCTGACTATGACGCCAAGCTGGAGGCTCTGCTGCCGGTGCTGAAGGGGGAGGTGCCCGCCCACTTCCACGCCCACCGTGCGGATGATATCGCCACGGCGGTACGGCTCAGCCGGGAGTTCGGCCTGAAGTACGTCATTGTCCACGGTACCGAGGGCTACAAGATCTCCGACCTGCTGGCCGCTGAGGGGGCTGCGGTGATTACCGGCCCCTGCCTCACCGACCGCTCCAAGCCGGAGCTGTTGGGCCAGACCCTGGCCAACCCGGCCCTGCTGGCCAAAGCTGGGGTACGGGTGGCCATCTGTACCGACCACCCGGAGACCCCCATCCAGTACCTGCCCCTGTGCGCCGCCATGGCGGTGCGGGGTGGCATGGAGGAGGAGGCGGCTCTGGCGGCCATCACACGCAATCCGGCTGAGATCGCCGGCATCGGCCATCGGGTGGGTACCCTGACCCCCGGCAAGGACGCCGATATCGTGGTCACCCAGGGCCATCCCTTTGACTGGAACGGTAAGGTCCAGGCCGTGTTCCTGGAGGGAAAACAGGTTAAATAAGCAGCAAAAAGGCGCGCCGTAAGGCGCGCCTTTTTTGGCGGTAATGGTCAGGGCTCCAGCTTGTCCACCCGGCGCTGGTGGCGGCCACCCTCAAACTCAGTGTTGAGGAAGGCATCCAGGATCTTGTCGGCCATGTTGTTGCCGATGAGACCGCCGCCCATAGCCAGCATATTGGCGTTGTTGTGCCGGCGGGTCATCTCGGCGGACAGGGGCTCGCTGCACAGGGCGCAGCGAATGCCCTTCACCTTGTTGGCGGCGATGGAGATGCCGATACCGGTGGTGCAGATGACGATGCCCCGGTCACATTCGCCGGAGGCCACCGCCTCAGCCGCCGCCCGGCCGAAGTCGGGATAGTCGCAGCTGTCAGACGTGTAGCAGCCGTAATCCTTGTAGGCCAGCTGGTGCTGGTCCAGATAGTCCATGACGTGGCGCTTGAGGGCCAGTCCTCCGTGGTCAGAACCCAGTGCGATCATAATAACATCCTCCTTACAGTGTGTGGAACACAGGTCTGCGCTTCTCGTAGGTGGCCAGATAGCGGAAGCCCGCCTCCGCCAGCAGCTGGCAGGCCTGCTCACAGCCCTTGCCCACCCCGTCAGTGGTGTGTGCGTCAGAGCCGATGGTAACAATCTCGCCGCCGCAGGCCTTGAACTGCTTGAGCACCGGCAGCCACTCCTTCAGAGTGCGGCCACGCCAGGTGTTGATCTCGATGCCGCGGCCCCGTTCCGCCGCTGCCCGGAAGATACCGTCCAGCACATCGTGGTAGCGGTCCAGGGAGATGGGGTGATCCATGTAGCGCAGGGGGTAGATGATGTGGCTGAGCACGTCGTAGAAATCGGTGACTGCCAGCTGCGCCATGGAAGCAAAATAATCGTCCAGAGCGGCATAGCAGGCCGCAGGATCGGGGTAGTCCACATAGTAGAAGTCGGTACCCCCCTTTTCCGGACACAGGTTGTGGATCGAGCCCAGCACAAAATCCAGCTCCGGCTGGTCCAGAATGGTGCGGCTCAGTTCCGGATTCAGGTGGGCCATGCCGAACTCCAGGCCCAGGCGGATGGTCAGCTTGCCGGCGTAACGGGGAGCCACGGCGGCGTATTGCTCCAAGGCGGGGGGCCAGTCGTAGTGGTCTACCGGCTCTCCGTAGAGCTCCAGCAGGTCGCAGTGATCAGTGATACACAGCTCATTCAGTCCCGCAGCCACAGCGGCATCGGCCATATCGGCCAGGGGCACGCTGCCGTCGGGAGAGAGAATGGTGTGGGTGTGATAGTCGGTGAGAAACATGGTAACCTCCTCAAAATGGCCAGGCGGGGAACCACTTCAGAATGCAGGTTCCATACCAGCTGGGATAGGTAATGCCCACCAGCGCTGGGTAAAACAGAGCATACAGCGCCGCTGCGCCGCCGGTGACAGCATACATGGCCGGTTTCCAACGGATCATCTCTTCCTTCTTGGACAGGGTATAGAATACATAGCACAGAGCCAGGATGAGGAAGAGTACTGATGGGAAGTAGTGGTAGGCGAAGGTGATACGTCCGATGAAGAACCAGGGCACCAGCTGGGCCAGATAGCCGATGAGAATAAACAATGCAATGGGAGAGGATTGCCGGAAGGTGCGGCTGACAAACCAGCTCAGGACCAGATAGAGGGCCAGCAGGGCCACGATGAGTACCAGGCAGAGCAGTCGGGTCTGGGTATCGGTCTCCGGGTCAAAAACGCCGGTGACCCAGGCAGCGGAGGCTGCTCCGCCCAGTCCGGAGAGGCCAAAGAAGGTCAGCTTGGCCCACAGGGGACGGAAGGTCTGGGCGGCGCACACCAGCATGGCTGCCAGACCACCCCAACAGACCACAGGATTGAGGAAGGCGGCAAAGCGGGTAGTGACTCCGGCCACGGAGTTGTCCATGTAGTACAGGATGGGCCGGGCATTGACCAGCCACTCGTACCACCGGGAGGAGTAGGGGTGGGAGGAGGTGACGCCGTTGTGGTAGGAGAGCATATACTTCTGGTTCTCCCACATCTCGCTGAGTAGATTTCCCAGGGACAGGTCCCCGGAGGCCGCGGCGTAGGGCAGGTAGGACAGAACATAGATGATGGCGGGAATGACCGCAAAGACCAGCACCGAGAAGACCAGGATCTTCACCGTCCAGCCTGTCCGCTCCTGGCGGGATTCCTCCGGCCAGCGGCGCAGTTTGACCACCAGACCGATGAAATAGAGAGCCACCAGTCCGGTGCAGCCGTAGATTACCGTCCATTTGGAGGCAGCACCGATGCCCCAGAACAGCCCCGACAGGAAGAGGGGCAGGGCGCACTGCTTGAAGGAGGCACCGTCAGGCAGGGTCAGATACCGGTACAGGAAGTAGTACATCAGCAGGATGAAGAAAAAAGCGTAGGTATCGATGGTGGCCAGCCTGGTCTGAGTCAGGTGCATGAAGTCCACTGCCAGCAAAATGGTGCCGCAGGTGGCAATGGAGGTGCGGCCAAAGAGGTTTTTCAAAAACAGATAGAGCAGAGGGATCATGGCGACCCCGAAGAGGGTGCCCATAAACCGCCAGCCGAAGGGGGTCATGCCGAACAGGGCGATGCCCACGCTCATAATAAGCTTGCCCAGAGGCGGATGGGAAATCTCATAGGGTTCCACACCCCGCAGATGCTCATAGGCGGTGCGGGGATGATAGATCTCATCAAAGTAGGCGGAGTTCTCAAAGGAGATGGTCTCAGGTACCGTATCCGCCTCGTCGAAGAGGGGATTGGTGCTGTCGCTGATCCAAATGCGGTTGCCGTTTTCGTCAAACAGGGCCAGCTCGTTCAGCTCCAGCAGGCCTTTGTTGGCCTGACCGGTAATCCGGATATAGCGAATATACTGGGGGTTATCAAAGGTGATCTCATTCCATTTGAACAACTGGTTGTAGTTCTGGGTCATGGCATAGCTGGCGCCGTAGCCGGTGCCGTCGGCCCAGTAGTAGCCGGTGATCTGGTCAGGATCATCAGCGTTGTCCTTCCGCTGCCACAGGGAGAGCCAGTTCATCCCGTCGGCGGAGATCTCAACCTGATACTTGCCGGTGCCCAGACCGCAGAAATACCACAGCTTGGAGGCCAGGTATTCCTCCGAAAATGCGAAGGTGGCGGATTTTTCATCGCCGAAGTCCCAGGGGTTTTGAGGGGCGGTGGTGGAGCCCAGGTTAAAGAAGGCGGTGACGGCATAGGCAATGGTGATCAGTACCATGGGGATGGCGTCCTTTTTCACCAGGGGATGCCGCCGGCCTGCAAAGGTGAAGGGCCTCTTTTCCGGGAGCGGGGCCAGTTGCTGGGCCAGGGGGGCCCGCATGGTCTGGGCATACCACAGGAAGAAGCCCAGCAGCGCCGCAATGGTCAGGATGGGAAAGAGATAGACGATGTATCGAATGGGTCCCATAGGAGCACCTCACAGACAAAATAAGAGGACGAGTATAGTGTACTCGTCCTCTTATTTTATTTCTTCTTCTTGCGTTTGTCAAAGAAAGATTTCACGCCGTCCGCCGGACTGGGTGGAATCTCGCCCATGGCTTCGCCATAGGCACGCAACGCCTCCTTCTGCTCACGGGTCAGATCGGTGGGGACCTGCACATTGACAGTGACGTACTGATCGCCCCGGCCCCGTCCGTTGACGGAGGGAATGCCCTTGCCCCGCAGGCGGAAAGTGGTGCCGGGCTGGGTACCGGCGGGCAGGTTCCACTTCACCTTGCCGTCGATGGTGGGGATCTCCAGCTCGGCGCCCAGGGTGGCCTGGAGGAAGGTGACCGGGTGCTCCAGGAATACCGATGTACCGTCCCGCTTGAAGAACTCGTGGGGACGGACGGTGACGCTGATGAGCAGGTCACCGGCGGGACCGCCGTTGCGGCCCGCGCCGCCCTGGCCTCGGAGGGAGACGGCCTGGCCGTTGTCGATACCGGCAGGGATGCTGACGGTGATCTTGCGCTGCTTGCGCACATTGCCGGTGCCGCCGCAGTCCTTACAGGGCTGGTGGATAATCTTGCCCTTGCCGCCGCACTTGGGGCAGGTGGTGGTGGTGGCGAAGGTAAAGGCCCCGCCGCCCCGCTGGATGCGGATGGTGCCGCTGCCGTGGCAGTCGGGACAGACCTCCGCGGTGGTGCCGGGGGCACAGCCGGTACCCTTGCAGGAATCGCAGTTCTCGGTGCGGTTGAGGGTGATCTCCTTCTCGCAGCCGAAGGCGGCCTCCTCAAAGGAAATGGTCACCGAGGCCCGCAGGGTCTCGCCCTTCATGGGGCCGTTGCTCCGGCGGCTTCCACCGCCGCCAAAGCCGCCGCCGAAAAAGGAGCCAAAAATATCGCCCAGGTCGATATCGCCCATATCGAAGCCGCCGAACCCACCGCCGCCAAAGCCGCCGGCCCCGAAGTTGGGGTCCACGCCGGCGTGGCCAAACTGGTCGTACTTGGCCCGCTTCTCCTTGTCGGAGAGGACCTCATAGGCCTCATTGACCTCCTTGAACTTGGCCTCGGCGTCCTTGTCGCCGGGGTTCAGGTCGGGGTGGTATTTCTTGGCCAGCTTGCGGTAGGCCTTTTTCAGCTCGTCCTCGCTGGCGGTTTTGGCTACGCCCAGGACTTCGTAATAATCTCGTTTCTGTTCAGGCATTGGTGTTCACCTCTGTTTCAGAGTGGAGCGTGGAAAGTGAAGTGTGAAAGCAGCTCTCCACGATCCACCGTTTGGGAGAAAACGGAACGCCACACAGGCGGGGGACAAGCCCCCGCCCGCGGTGTTTTCCTGTTTAATTACTTCTGATCGTCGTCCACGACCTGATAGTCGGCGTCCACCACGTTGGGGTCGGTGTTGGTGCCGCCGGCCTGGCCGCCGAAGTTGGCGCCGCCCATGTCGGGGCCGGCCTGACCGCCCTGGGGATTGGCCTGCTGATACATCTTCTCAGCGATGGGGTAGAAGGCCTTGGAAGCTTCCTCGGTGGCAGCCTTGATGGCCTCGATATCGGTGCCCTTCATGGCGTCCTTCAGCTTGTTGATGGCGGCCTCCACAGTGGCCTTGTCGCCCGCGTCGATCTTGTCCTTGGCGTCCTCCAGAGCCTTCTCGGTCTGGTAGATCACCTGGTCGGCCTGGTTGCGCACATCAACCTCTTCCTTGCGCTTGGCATCCTCGGCGGCAAACTGCTCGGCCTCCTTGACGGCCTTGTCGATGTCCTCCTTGGACATATTGGTGGAGGAGGTGATGGTGATGTGCTGCTCCTTGCCGGTGCCCAGATCCTTGGCGGACACGTTCACGATGCCGTTGGCGTCGATGTCGAAGGTAACCTCGATCTGAGGCACGCCGCGGCGGGCGGGAGCAATGCCGTCCAGGTTGAAGCGGCCCAGGGTCTTGTTGTACTGAGCCATCTCACGCTCGCCCTGGAGCACGTGGACCTCAACGGAGGTCTGGTTGTCGGCGGCGGTGGTGAACACCTGGCTCTTCTTGGCGGGAATGGTGGTGTTGCGCTCGATGAGCTTGGTCATAACGCCGCCCATGGTCTCAATGCCCAGGGACAGAGGAGTCACGTCCAGCAGCAGCAGGCCCTTCACGTCGCCCACCAGAACGCCGCCCTGGAGAGCAGCGCCGATGGCCACGCACTCGTCGGGGTTGATGCCCTTGAAGCCTTCCTTACCGGTCAGCTTCTTCACCATGTCCTGCACGGCGGGGATACGGCTGGAGCCGCCCACCAGCAGTACCTTGGACAGGTCGCCGGAGCCCAGGCCGGCGTCGCTCATGGCCTGACGGACGGGGCCGGCGGTGGCCTCCACCAGGGAAGCGGTCAGCTGATCGAACTTGGCACGGGTCAGGGTCAGATCCAGGTGCTTGGGGCCGGTGGCGTCGGCGGTGATATAGGGCAGGTTGATGTTGGTAGAGGTCACGCCGGACAGCTCGATCTTGGCCTTCTCGGCGGCCTCCTTCAGGCGCTGCATGGCGACCTTGTCGCCGGTCAGGTCGATGCCGGTGTCCTTCTTGAACTCGGCGGCCATCCAGTCCATGACGGCCTTGTCGAAGTCGTCGCCGCCCAGACGGTTGTTACCGGCGGTGGCCAGCACCTCGATGACGCCGTCGCCAACCTCCAGCACGGACACGTCGAAGGTACCGCCGCCCAGGTCGTACACCATGATCTTCTGGTCGGTCTCCTTATCCACGCCGTAGGCCAGAGCGGCGGCAGTGGGCTCGTTGATGATACGCTTCACGTCCAGACCGGCGATGCGGCCGGCGTCCTTGGTGGCCTGACGCTGAGCGTCGGTGAAGTAAGCGGGAACAGTGATGACAGCCTCGGTGACAGGCTGGCCCAGATAAGCCTCGGCGTCCGCCTTCAGCTTCTGCAGGATCATAGCGGAGATCTCCTGGGGGGTGTAGGCCTTGCCGTCCACGTTCACCTTGTAGTTGGAGCCCATCTCACGCTTGATGGAAGCGATGGTGCGGTCGGGGTTGGTGATAGCCTGGCGCTTGGCCACCTGGCCCACCATGCGCTCGCCGTCCTTGGAGAAGGCCACGACAGAGGGGGTGGTGCGGTTGCCTTCCGCGTTGGCGATAACGACGGCCTCGCCGCCTTCCATAACAGCAACACAAGAGTTGGTCGTACCGAGGTCGATACCGATGATCTTAGACATAATCAATTCCTCCAATATATCGTAAATTGTTTTTTAACATGAATTAGTTGGCCACCTTGACCATGGAGAACCGGATCACCTTTTCTTCGGTGCGGAAACCGGCCTGGAACACCTCTACGATGGTGTTCTCTCCGGCGTTCTCGTCCTCCACGTGCATGACGGCGTTGTGCAGGTTGGGGTCGAAGGTCTCGCCCAGGGCGGGGATCTCCTGAATGCCCAGCTTGGAGAGGACCTCCTTCAGCTGGGTCATGGTCATTTCCACGCCCTTCTTATAGGCCTCGTCGGCGGTGTCCTGCTTGAGGGCCCGCTCCAGGTTATCGTACACCGGCAGGAAGGCGGCGGCGGTCTCCGCCTTGGAATCGGCCCAGGCCGACTCCTTTTCCTTCTGGCTGCGGCGGCGGTAGTTGTCGTACTCGGCGGCCAGGCGGAGGAATTTGTCCTCCTGGTCGGTGAGGTTCTGCTTCAGAGCCTCCAGCTCCTCCAGCAGGGGATTGGGGGCATCCTCCGCGGCCTCGGGGGCGGCGGTCTGCGCGGTCTGCTCCTCGGGGATGACCTCTTCGGGCTGTTTCTCTTTCTTACTCATGGGATGCATTCATCTCCTATTTATGATCGTCGCTGCCGCCCGGCAGCTCGCCCTGCCCGAACAGCCGGGACAGTCCCTCGGCCAGATAGGAAAGGCGGGCGGTAATTTTGGCATAATCCATACGGGTAGGTCCCACCACACCGATAACGCCACGCATTCCGTCGCCGATATCGTAGCTGGCCACCACCACGCTGGTATCCTTCAATGCGTCGGCCACATTTTCCGGGCCGATGAGGATCTTCATGGCGGCGTCCTTGGGAACGGGGAAGCGGGCGGGATCGGCGTCCTCGGAGAGGTAGCTCAGCAGCGGCTGGGCCCGCTCCAAAGAGCGGTACTCAGGCAGCTCCAGCAGATGGGCGATGCCCGAGGTGTGGACGGTGCGCTGCTCCAGGCTTTCCAGCACCTCCATCGCGAAGGAGACCACCAAGGAGATGAGCCCGTAGGCCTCTCCGGCGGCGTGCTGGGCCACCCGCATCAGCTCCGGCGTGATCTCATCCAGAGGCAGGCCGGTAAAGGTGGCGTTGAGCAGGGTGTTGAGCATCTGCAGCTGAGCCTCCGTCAAATCGGAGGGCAGCCGGATCAGCCGGTTGCGCACCACATTGGTGTCGGTCATTACCACGATGATAAAGGCGTTGTGCTCCACCATCAGAAGGTCAAACCGGCGGATCGTCACCCGGCTCATGCCGGAGGACAGAGCAAAGGCGGGGTAGTTGGTCAACTGAGACACCACCCGGCCGGCCTGGTCCAGCACCCGGTCCAGCTCCTGCATCTTCATCCGCAGGGCCTGGTTGATGCGCTCGGTCTCCTGAAGGGAGAGCTTGTGCTCCTCCATCAGTTCGTTGACGTAGAACCGATACCCCTTGGGAGAGGGGATGCGTCCGGCGGAGGTATGGGGCTTTTCCAGCAGTCCCAGAGATTCCAGATCCGCCATCTCGTTTCGGATGGTGGCGGAAGAGATCTCCATGCCGATGGAAGAGGCAATGGCCTTGGAACCCACCGGCTCCGCCGACTGGATGTAACTTTCGATGATGGCGCGCAGGATTCGTTTTTTGCGTTCGGTTAAATCCATAGCGGCCACCTCACTTTTGATTTAGCACTCATACTACCTGAGTGCTAAAGATAATGTAGCACCGTCCGGGAAAAAAGTCAATAGGCAGGGTTGTAAATTAAATGTGAACGAAGAAAAGATAGCAGACAGACCTTCAGAATGCAAATCAGAGCGGTTGACGCGGGAGCCGTTCAATGGTATTCTATCCAATAAGGAACAATACTTGCAAACAGGAGGGGTGTCTCTGTGGACGGAACGGTGCCCGTGGAGATCATTGACTACGAGGAGCGCTACAAACAGGATCTGGAGGACATCTCTCTGCCCTGGCTGCTGGAGTATGACCTGCTGGAGCCGGTAGACCTGGAGATGCTGGCCGATCCGCACCGCTTTATCGCCGGGGGCGGCCGTGTGCTGCTGGCCCGCTGCGGCCGGGAGATTGTGGGCATGGTCATGCTGGAGCTTCAGGGCGACGGTGTGTGCGAGGCACTGAAGTTCGGCGTCAAAGAGGAGTACCGGGAGCGGGGCATTGGCACCGCCCTGATGGAGGCGGTGATCCAGGCCGCCCGGGACGCGGGACAAAAGACCATCGTGATCACCTCCAACCACAAGCTGAAGGCTGCCCTGCGGATCTATGAGAAGCTGGGATTTGAATACGTCACGTATTCTGACAAGTGGTTTCAACTGTCCGATATTAGAATGGAACGGGAATTATAAGAAAAGGACGCGCCGCAGGCGCGTCCTTTTTGATTCAGTCGGCAAATTCATACACCGCTCCGGCGGTGAGGTGGTGAAGCCTGTCGCCCAGTTCCTCCTCCAGCAGGGCGTAGGCGGGATCTCCGGTGCAGTGGCCGGTATAGATGTCCTGTACCTTTAAATCATCCCGCAGGGCGGCGGCGATGGATCGTACCTTCTCCGGGGTAGGGCCCAGGGTGGTCACGCCCTCCTTGCCCATCAGATGAAAGCCGCCCAATACCGCACGGATCGGGGTGCCGGGGAACTGTTCGGAGAGCTGGGTGAGAATCTTCACCACTCCGGCGTGGCAACAGGAGTTGAGGACCACCAGACCTTCGGAGGTCTCAGCCACCAGGGACTGCTCATGCTTCACCCGGTCGGGGATCAGGTGGAGGCCCTCCGCCAGATCCCGGGGTCCCTCCGCCAGGTCAAAGCGCTTCTCGTGCCGGCAGAACATCCCCATGTTGACGCCAATGTACTCCTTCTCCGCCCAGATCTCCGGGTCGGTGATCCGGGGCCGGGCGTAGACGGCGGCGGAGGGATTGACGGCGAAGAAGGCGTTGAAGCCGTCGGCGTGGTCATAGTGCCCGTGGGACAGAGCGGCCTTGTCCACCTTTGAAAGGTCTACCCCCAGCCTGGCGGCGTTGTACACCACCGCGCCGCACTCTCCGGCATCCAGCAGGTAGCGGCCGCCCCGGTATTCCACATAAAAGGACAGGCCATGCTCGGGAATCAGTCCATCCTGGGCGGAGTTTTCCATTAGAACGGTGATCTTCATTGGGAGACCTCCTCTTTCTTCACATATTGGGTCACGTCATTGATCCAGGCCTTGGAGCGGAACCGGGGCACACCCACAATAAATTTGGTGATCTGCTCCATGATAACGCCCACATACACCCAGAAGACACCCCACTTCAGCACCAGACCGAAGAGGGCGGACAGGGGAAGGGCCACCAGCCACAGGGGGCACACGTCGATGAGGGAGGCCGCCCGCACGTCGCCGCCGCCCCGGAGCACGCCCACGGTATTCACCGAGTTGAAGGCCCGCAGGGGGAGACAGACGCCGATCATGGTGAGCATCATGGTAGCAATTTCTCCCGCCATGGGGGACAGATGGAAGAAGGGATAGACCAGGGTGGGGAAGAAGGTATGGGTGAAGGTGACCAGCAGCCCGCCGATCACCAGGCCGCAGATCATGGCCAGAGTGTTCAAAGTGGCCCCGATCTCATAGAGGTGTTCCCGGCGCCCGGCGCCGATCTCACGGCCGATAATGATGGCGGTGGTGCCGCCCACGGCGAAGATGGCCACGGTACACAGATCCTCCAGATTGCCTGCCAGAGCCCGGGCAGCCAGGATCTCGGTGGAGTTTTCCATATGGCCCATGACCACCTTGTGCATGGAGGTGCCCAGGCCCCACAGGGTCTCGTTGAGGACCACCGGGCCGGAATAGCGGAAGAACTTCTGGATCAGGGGCCGTCCCGGCCGGAACATGAGAGTGGGCTTGAGCTGGAACCGCTTGTTGGTGAGGGCATAGGTCATGGTGATGCCGAACTCCAGGATACGGGAGAGCAGGGTGGCAAAGGCTGCACCCTCCACCCCCAGAGCGGGGGCCCCCAGGTTGCCGAAGATGAACACCCAGTTCAGGAAAGTGTTGGTGGCCATGGAGGTGGCAAAGACGATCATGCCCAGTTTGGGGTTCTCCATGGAGCGGTGGGCGCCCACATACACACCGGTGAGGCTGTTAAAGAGGTAGGAGGGGCCTACGATGCGGGCGTAGCTGGCAGCCAGAGGGATCAGCTCCTCATTGTCGGTAAGCAGGCCCATGAGCTGGGTGGGGAAAAAGCACATAATGATGGCAAACAGAGCGGCAATGGCTCCCGCCACATAGCAGCCGGTGCCGATGACCCGGTTGATGGTATCGGTGTCTTTCTTGCCCCAGAACTGGCTGATAAGCACCGAGGAGCCGCTTTGCAGTCCAAAAATCACCAGCTGAATGACAAACACCGGCAGATTGGCCTGGGCCACAGCGGCCAGAGGGGCCTCGCCCAGAGAGCCTACCATGAAGGTGTCCACCAGACCCAGCAGAGTGGTGCACAGATTTTGCAGCAGGATGGGCAGGGCCAGTGATACCACGTTGCGGTAAAAAGCCCGCCCTCGGTTCATATAGGAAAACAAAGCGTCACCTCATTGCGATCCGAGTTTGTGTGATCTCCGTGAGGGCGCCGGCCAGAGCGCCGGCCTCCTCACAGGTGCTGTCAGGGGAGAAGGAGATGCGCAGTACACCCATCAGGGTGCGCTTGGGCAGCCCCAGAGCCGCAAAGACGTGGCTGGGTTTGCCCTTGTGGCAGGCCGAGCCGGAGGAGACGTAGATCCCCCGGTCGGACAGGTCCCGCACCAGCATTTCGCTGGGATAGCCGGGCAGAGAAATGGCGCAGATGTGGGGGGCGTCGCCGGGGCTGACCACCTCCAGGCCGGGAACAGAGGAGAGGACCTCCAGGGCATGGGCCTTTACAGCTGCGATACGAGCGGGTGCGTCGGGGTCCCAGGCCTCACAGGCAGCAGCCAGGGCCGCCAGCTGGGCGGTGGGCTCGGTACCGGAACGCAGGCCGTTCTCCTGCCCGCCTCCCAGCAGCAGGGGCTTCAGGTCCAGACCCTTGCGGATGTACTGGGCGCCGATACCCTTGGGCGCCCGGATCTTGTGGCCGCTGATGGTGAGCAGATCCACCCCCAGCTCCTTGGGAGTGAAGGGGACCTTCAAAAAGGCCTGCACCGCGTCGCAGTGGAGCAGGGCGGGGCAGTTGGCGGCCTTGATGGCCCGGGCGGCTTCCGCCACCGGCAGAAGGGTGCCCAGCTCGTTGTTCACCAGCATCATGGACACCAGTACCGTGTCGGGCCGCAGGGCGGCCTTCAGATCGTCGATGGAGACGTGGCCGGACTTGTCCGGCTTTAAGTAGGTGACCTCATAGCCCTGGGCGGCCAGAGCGCGGATGGGTTCCAGCACGGCGGAGTGCTCGATGGCGGTGGTGATGATATGTTTCCCGCTCCGCTTCCCATGCTCCACGGCGGCCCGGATGGCCCAGTTGTCTCCCTCGGTACCGCAGGAGGTAAAGGTCAACTCCTCCGGCAGGCAGCCCAGCCTGCCTGCCACCACAGCACGGTACTCCTTTACTTTGGCGGCGGCGGCCTGGCCGATGGCATAGCCGGAGGAGGGGTTGCCGTAGCCCTCCGTCATGGCCTCATAGGCCGCTTTGGCCGCCTGGGGACACACCGGCGTGGTGGCGGCGTTATCGAGATAGATGGACATGAACAGTCACCTCAGACAAAAAAAGTGCGGTTTCGCAATTCTTCATTGTAGCCTTATACAGAAGGAAAGTCAAGGCGGCAGAATTGTGGAAAACAGACGTGACAGTTTATCCCATAGCGCTTGACAAGCGGAAGAGAGGATAATATACTGTGACCTGCTAGGAAATAATTTTTGACAATAAGAAAGGAAGGAACCACCATGAGCGCCATCAAGCTGCGTGAAAATCTCTGGTCTGTGGGCGTCCTCAACCCTGCGCTGCGGGTCTTTGACATCGTAATGGAATCCAAATATGGTACCTCCTACAATGCCTACCTGCTGACGGGGGAGAAGAACGTCCTCATTGAGACGGTACATACCGACTATTTTGACGAATATCTGGACAACATCCGCCAGGTCATTCCTGTGGAGGATGTGGATTACCTGATTATGAACCACAACGAGCCCGACCACTCGGGCAGCGTGGCTAAGCTGATGGCGGTCTGCCCCAAGCTGGAGATCATCGCCACCAAGGCGGGCAAGAAGCACCTGCAGGATATCACCAACCTGGATCTGCCCTGCCGTACCGTGGCTGCCGGCGATACCCTGGACCTGGGCAACCGGGTGCTGGAGTTCATCCCCTCTCCCATGCTCCACTGGGCTGACTCCATGTTTACCTGGGACAAGGAGGGCAAGACCCTCTTTACCTGCGACTTCCTGGGCGCTCATTTCTGCGAGCCCACCATGCTGGATAAGAACATCCACGCCAAGGAGGCCTATGAGGGCGAGTTCGCCTACTACTACGCCGGTATCTTTGGACCCTTCAAGCCCAGCGTGCTGGCCGGTCTGGACAAGATGCCCGCCGACGTGGAGCTGGTGTGCCCCAGCCACGGCCCCTGCCTGACCGAGACCATTGCCAAGGCCAAGGAGCTCTACCGCACCTGGAGCACCCCCGCTCCCAAGACCCAGCGCACCGCCTTTGTGGTGTACGCCTCCGCCTACGGCTGCACCCGCACTCTGGCGGAAGCTGCCGCCAAGGCTCTGGAGGGTGAGGGCTACGCCGTCACCACCGCCGACGTTACCGTGGTGCCCTATGCCGAGTGCGTGAAGCTGGCCCATGAGGCCGACGTGCTGCTGGTGGGCTCCCCCACCATCAACCGCGCCGCTCCCAAGGCTGTGTGGGATGTGCTCACCTCCATCGATCCCATCAACCTGAAGGGCAAGGCCGCCGGCGCCTTTGGCGCCTACGGCTGGAGCGGCGAGGCGGCACCCATGCTCCACACCTTCCTGAAGGGCCTGCGCTATGCCGCCCCCGAGGCCCCCTTCCGGGTGCTCTTCACTCCCACCCAGGCCGACCTGGATGCCATGGCCGACTACGCCAAGTCTGTGGCCGCCCTGTGCACCGTGCCGGTGGACGCCCCCAAGACCGAGGGCGGCAAGTGGGTGTGCTCCCTGTGCGGCTATATCTATGATCCCGCTGAGGGTGACCCCGCCCACGGTGTGGCCCCCGGCACCCCCTGGGAGCAGGTGCCCTCCTCCTGGTCCTGCCCCCTGTGCGGCGTGGACAAGGAAATGTTCAAGAAGGCTGAGTAAGTCGTTTAAACAAAAAACGCAGGCTGCGCATCATGCGCAGCCTGCGTTTTTGTTTGAGATCATACTGGTACCAGAGCAGCAAGAGAGACAGTCAGGCCCTTTACCATACCGGCGGGACGGCGGCCCCGGCGTCCAGCTGAGACTGGGCGCTCTGGGGGGTGAGGGGAGGATTGTCCTTGCGCATGAACTCCGGGGGGCCGAACAGTCTGCACCACATCCAGAACACGGCGGCCCCCAGCAGGACCAGAGAAATCAAAGTTGCAACCAGGGCGACCAGCGTCCTGCGTTTGAGCGTACGGGCGTAATCTTCCGTCATGATGCATCCCTCCTTTTGCTCCAGTATACCAGTGCGGCAGGCGGGATGGGTAACAGGGGGGTTACATCTTTGTGACGATTTTCGGTCAAAAAGGGGAAGAAGCTCTTTAGAGCAGATCCGCAGGGGTCATGTGAGCCAGACCGTCGTTGCAATACCGCCGGTAGGGCACCTCGTCCTGATACTCCGGGTCAATGGCGGGGACGTAGGCAACGCCAACCCCGGTAAAGGGGGAGGGGTCCACCCCGTCAAACACCCAGTCGGCGATGACCTCATCCCAGTAATCCTGGGTATAGAGGATGCGGTATACGGGCTGGAAGTAGGGCTGACCCATAGTGAGATCATATTCCAGTTCAACTAGCAAGACGGTTGCCTGGTCGGGGTGGGAGGTATAGTGGCATCCCCAGTAGTCCCCCGAGAGGAAGGAAGCTACGGCCTCCGCCTCCGAACGGAGGGGATAGGTGGATATGCTTTCAGCAGGGGGGAGATAGATCCTCAGGGTGCTGTCCGTGGACTCCATGCACTGGAAAGCGGTGTCCCAGATCTGTTCCTCCAGAGGGGCGTCCGGATCTCGAACCACGGTGGTCCAGGTAGTGCGGGCCATGCCATCGAAACCGTAGGTCTCCGATTTGCTGGTGTACACTGCCGGGGCGGCAGCCTGATTTTCCGATCTGGAAGCTGCAGCTTGGACCAGAGCCTGCAGGGCCCGATCATGGATGGCGGTCAGGTCGGGAGAATCATAAAGGTACAGGTCGTACATACCTCTCAGCCACAGCTTGGTGCCGTCGGCACATTCCGCCCTCAAAGTGGGTTCCCGGCCCATGGTTTCTTCCCCATAGCTGGCTGTCCATTCAACATCAGTGATGGTAAGCCCCAGGATTCCTGCCCATTGATCCAGCAGGGTGCGCTGCTCCTCCTCGGTGGGGATGGGATTTTCATAGACGGGCAGCTCGGTCAGTTCATCCAGACGTCCCGCGGAGGGGGAGTTTGCGGCCAGATTTCCCGGATTAGTGACGAAGGAAAAACTTTCGTCCCACACCTTGGGCATACCGGGGGTGGGCGTAGGGGTCACCACCGGCTCCGGGGTGCGGGCCACGCCGGGGCCGTCGGGGTCCACTTCGGTCCGGCCGGACAGCCATACGCCCCCGGTGACTGCTACAGCCAGAGCCGCCGCCGTGGCGGCGATGGCCAGAGGCTTACGGGAGGGCCGCTTTTTTCCCTGGGCCTGCTCCATGGCGGCCAGGGTGCGCTCCCGCCAGGCGGGGGAGGGGGTCACG
This sequence comes from Flavonifractor sp. An4, assembly GCF_002161755.1. Taxonomy (NCBI): domain Bacteria; kingdom Bacillati; phylum Bacillota; class Clostridia; order Eubacteriales; family Oscillospiraceae; genus Flavonifractor; species Flavonifractor sp. An4. The sequence goes on from NZ_NFIL01000008.1 coordinate 79,306, forward strand.
CCGCCCAGTGTGCTGCGGTAATCTTTGCTGTTCATGCCCATTCCTCCTTCAGCGCGTCTTTCAGCTTGGTTCTGGCCCGGCTCAGCCGGGAGAGCACCGTGTTCCGGGGACAGCCCAGCAGCTGGGCGATTTCGGCGGCGGTATAGCCCTCGATGTAGTGGAGGTACACCGGCCAGCGGTACTTGGGGGGTAAGGCGGCCACCGCCTCCCAGGTGCCGCCGGTCTCCGGCGGCGGGGCGGCCTGACGGGCCTCCTCCAGAGGAACGGTGCGTCTGTGCCAGGGGGAGCGCCCCCAGCTTTTGCAGCGGTTGGCGGTGGCCCGTATGAGCCAGGCTTTCAGGTGGGTCTCATCGGCAAAGCGGGGGTCGCACTGGATGAGGCTCACAAAGACCTCCTGGGCCACGTCCTCCCCGTCAGCCACGCTGCCGGTGCCCTGGATGGCCATGCGGTAGACCAGCGGGCCGTAGCGGTCCAGGATCTCCTCACAGGAGAGAGAATTGCCATTGAGGGTGGGCATTGCGTTCACTCCCTTCTTGTCCTTCTGCCTAGAAAGCGCGGCGGCGGGCCGAATGATTGCATCCGGGTAAAAAAGCGGGCGGCCAAAAGGCCGCCCGCGGAATCGCAGGTGATTTACTTGATCTCCCGGACGGGAACGTTCCAGATATCCTTGGCGTAGTCCCGGATGGAACGGTCGGCGGCAAAGATGCCGGAGCGGGCAATGTTCATCAGAGACATCTTGTTCCACCGCTTGGGGTCCAGATAGGCCTGACCGGCCCGGGCATGGGCGTCCCGGTAGCTCTCGAAGTCGGCCAGCAGCAGGTACTCGTCGGCGGGGCCGCCGTCGCCGAACAGCAGCCGGCGGGCGATGTCGTCGTAGTTAACGCCGTCGCCAAAGCCCAGGTTGAGCTGCTCCACCACAGACCGCAGGTCGTTGTTGTGGATATAGTACTCATAGGACTTGTAGCCGTTGTGCTTGAGCTCGGCAACCTCATGGGCCTTCAGGCCGAAGAGGAAGATATTCTCGTCGCCCAGCACCTGGTGCATCTCCACATTGGCGCCGTCCAGGGTGCCGATGGTCACGGCGCCGTTGATCATGAACTTCATGTTGCCGGTGCCGCTGGCTTCCTTGCCGGCGGTGGAGATCTGCTCGGAGAGCTCGGAGGCGGGCATCAGCTTCTCGGCCAGGCTTACCCGGTAGTTCTCCAGGAAGACCACCTGGAGCCGGTCCTTGCAGATGGGGTCCTTGGCGATCATGTCGGCCACGGAGTTGATGAGGCGGATGATCCGCTTGGCCACGGCGTAGCCGGGGGCCGCCTTGGCGCCGAACAGGTAGGTGCGGGGGGTGAAGTCGAAGTGGGAATCGTTCTTCATCCGCTGGTACAGGTAGATGATGTGCAGCACGTTGAGCAGCTGACGCTTGTACTCGTGGAGCCGCTTCACCTGCACGTCGAACATGGCGTCGGTGTTGAGGAAAATGCCGTGCTCCCGGGCCACCCAGGTGGCGAAGGCCTTCTTGTTGGCGGTCTTGATCTCGCCCAGGCGGGAGAGCACGCCGGCATCGTTCTGGAACTTCTCCAGCTCCTTCAGAGCGTCGGGCTGGAGCAGGTACTTGTCGCTGCCGCAGCAGTCCCGGATCAGCTCATCCAGGCGGGGGTTGCACTCCCCCAGCCAGCGGCGGTGATCGATGCCGTTGGTCACGTTGGTGAACTTGTCGGGGGTACGCTGATAGGCGTCGTGGAACACATCCTTCTTCAGGATGTCGGAGTGAAGGGCGGACACGCCGTTGATCTTGAAGCAGGCGCACACGCACAGGTTGGCCATACGGACCTCGCCGCCCCAGATGATGGCCATGGGAGCCACCTTGGACAGGTCGCCGTGGAAGTAGTCGGTGAGCACCTTCTGGTACCGGTTGGAGATCTCGATAAGGATCTGCCAGATCCGGGGCAGCAGGGTCTCGATGAGCTGCTGGGGCCAGCGCTCCAGAGCCTCGGCCAGCACGGTGTGGTTGGTGTAGGCGATGGTGTGGGTGACGATATACCAGGCCTCATCCCAGCCGTAGCCCTCCTCGTCCAGCAGAATGCGCATCAGCTCGGGGATGGCCAGAGTGGGGTGGGTGTCGTTGATCTGGATGACGTGCTTCTGGTGGAAGTTGCGCAGGGTGCCGTATTCGGCCCGGTGCTTGCGCACGATGGACTGAATGGTGGCGGACACGAAGAAATACTGCTGCTTCAGACGCAGGGACTTGCCCTCGTAGTGGTTATCCTCGGGGTAGAGCACCTTGGAGATGGACTCCGCCATGGCTCGCTGCTCCACAGCCTTCAGATACTGGCCGGAGGAGAACAGGTGCATATCCACCGGCGTGGGGCTCTTGGCGTCCCACAGACGGAGGATGTTGGCGTGCTCGGTGTGGTAGCCGGAGATCTCCATATCCTTGGGCACAGCCAGCACGGTGTCGTAGTCGGTGTGCTTGATGCGGTGGTGACCCAGCTCATCCCACTCGTCCTCCACCTTGCCGCCGAAGCGGACCTCCTCTACCTCGTCCATCTTGGGGATGAGCCAGGCGTCGCCCAGGCCCAGCCAGTTGTCGGGCAGCTCTACCTGCTGGCCGTCCACGATCTTCTGCTTGAAGATACCCAGTTCATAGCAAATGGAATAGCCGGTGGCGGGGATATCCAGGGTGGTCATGGAGTCCAGATAGCAGGCAGCCAGACGGCCCAGGCCGCCGTTGCCCAGACCGGCGTCGGGCTCGGTCTCAAACAGGTCGGGAGCGGAGAAGCCCAGACCCTCGATGGCCTCCTTCAGAGGCTCCAGCACGCCCAGGTTGTAGGCGTTCTTCATCAGGGAGCGGCCCATGAGGAACTCCAGGGACAGATAGTGGACCTGGCGCTGATGCTCCGCGATCACCTTGTCCTCGGACTTCATCTGCCGCTCGGAAATGATATCCCGCAGCACCATGGCGCAGGCCTTGAACATATGAAGGCTGGTGGCCTCCTCCACGTCACGGCCAAAATTGCGGCGCAATTTGCCGGTTATGAGGGTCATCAGCTCTTTTTTTGTGTATTTATGCAATGCAGACATCTCCTATACAGTTAGGATGGCAACAAAATAGGCGCTCCGCAGGGAAAATCCCCCTGCGGAGCGGAATTTTATCACAACAGGATTCCATTTGTCAAGAGAAGGAAAACCTTCCCATTACTTCCCGGTGACCCAGCTGTAGATCTCCCGGTAGGCAGCGGCGGAGCGGGTCCAGGAGAAATCGGCGGACATGGCGTTCTTCTGGAGGCCCTTCCAGGCACTCTGGTCGTTGTGATAGAGGTTTACCGCGTCGGCCAGCACGCCGGTCATCTCGTGAGCGTTGATGTTGGCAAAGGAGAAGCCGGTGCCCTCGCCGGTAAATTTATTGTAAGGAATCACAGAGTCCCGCAGACCGCCGGTTTCCCGCACCACGGGGATGGTGCCGTAGCGCATGGCGATCATCTGGCTCAGGCCGCAGGGCTCGGAGATGGAGGGCATGAGGAAAATGTCGGCGCCGCCGTAGATGGCGGTGGACAGATTGGGGGAGTACATGATGTGGGCGGCGAAGCGGCCGGGATACTGGTTCTGAGCCTGACGGAAGGCCTCCTCAAAGTTCCAGTCGCCGGTGCCCAGTACGATCATCTGCACGTCCATGCCCATAATGTCGTGGATGGCGGCGGTGACCAGGTCGAAGCCCTTGTGCTTCACCAGGCGGGAGACACAGGCGATAATGGGGGTGTCGGGATTTTCCCGCAGGCCGGACATCTGCTGGAGAGCGGCCTTGCAGTTTTTCTTGCCGCCCATCTGCTTGACCGAGAAGGGTTTGGTCAGGCCCTTGTCGTGCCAGGGATCGTACACCTCGGTGTCGATGCCGTTGAGGATGCCCCGCAGCTTGTGGCGGTTGTCGGCAATGACACCCTCCAGGCCGTGGGCGTAGAAGCTGTACTGCAGCTCATCGGCGTAGGTGGGGGACACGGTGGTGACATAGTCGGCGGCGTAGATGGCGCCCTTCATTAGGTTCACGTCGCCGTGATAGGCCAGCATATGCTCGTTAAAGTAGCCGGCATTCAGGCCAAACAGGTCCTTCAGGGTCTGGCTGCCATAGCGGCCCTGGTACTCGATGTTGTGGATAGTGAACACGCTCTTGGTGTCATACAGCTGAGGGATGCGGTGACGCTCCTCCAGCAGGTAGATGGGCACCAGGGCGGTCTGCCAGTCGTTGCAGTGGAGCACATCAGGGTGCCAGTCGAGCCAGCCCATGGACTCCACAACGGCCCGGGAGAAGTAGGCGAAGCGCTCGCCGTCGTCATAGTGGCCGTAGATGGAGGCGCGCTTGAAGTAATATTCGTTGTCCACGAACCAGTAGGTGACGCCGTCCCGCTTCAGCTCAAAGATACCGCAGTAGGGGGTGCGCCAGGCCACAGTGATATGGAAGCATTTCAAAAAGGTCATCTGGCTGCGCCATTCTTCGCCGATCCCCTCATACAGAGGCAGGATCACCCGGACGTCGTTGTTCTCGTCCTTGGCCAGGGCCTTGGGGAGAGCGCCGGCCACGTCGGCCAGTCCGCCGGTTTTGATGAAAGGAGCGCACTCAGAGGTGGCAAACAGGATATTCATACATTACCTCCAACCATAAATTTGCCGGGATGCGGGACGCCTCCCGGGAGACGCCGCAGGAAAGGGAGGCGGCGGCGTTTTGCCGCCGCCTCCCCGCATACAGGTCAGACGATCTCGTTTTTGGCGATGGACAGGGGGTAGGTGCTGTGGCCCATCAGCATCCGGCCCGGGTTGACCCGGACGTTCTTGTCGGTGATGGCATATTTCAGCACGGCACCGGCCTGGATGGTGGTGCCCTGCATCAGCACACAGCCGGAGACCTTGGCACCCTTTTCCACCCGGACGCCCCGGAAGAGGATGGAGTTCTCCACCTCGCCCTCAATGATGCAGCCGTCGGCCACCAGAGAGTTGTAGGAGCGGGAGTCGGGTCCGTAGTAGGTGGAGGGATCGGAGCGGTCCTTGGTGCGGACGGGACGGTCGGGCACGAAGAGTTGCTCCCGGACGGCGGGATCCAGCAGCTCCATGCTGCGGGCGAAGTAGCCCGCCACCGACTGCAGCCGGGCGGCATAACCGTCGAACACATAGGGGACGATCTTCAGCTGGCCCACCATGGACTGGAGCACACCAATGCTGAAGGAGTGGATGTTGTGGGCGGCGCAATGGTCCACCAGGGAGAGCAGCAGCTCCTTGGAGAGAATGTAAACCTCCAGGGACTCACAGCCCTGAGCGATGGGAGGATGGACCGACACGTCGGTGATCCGTCCGCCGGCGCCGATGGTGAAGTAGTCGCAGCCCTTGGGGTCGCCCTTGGGATGGCCGGTGCACACGGCGGTGATGTCGGCGTCGTTGCGGATGTGGGCCTCAAAGATATCCCGCAGGGGGAGGCTCACCGCCAGGTCGCCGCCGGCCAGCACCACGTGATCCTGACGGATGTTCTGGAGGTAGGAGCGGATGCCCGCCAGGGCGTCCATGCGCCCCCGGTACATCCCTTCCCGTCTGCCGGAGTAGCTGAAGGGGGGCAGGATGCGCAGGCCGCCGTGCTTGCGGGACAGGTCCCAGTCTTTGCCGGAGCCCACGTGGTCCAGCAGGGACTGATAGTTGGCATCCACGATCATGCCAACGTCGGAGATACCGGCGTTGACCATGTTGGAGAGCATGAAGTCAATGACCCGGTACCGGCCGCCGTAGGGGATAGAGCAGGTGTTGCGGTTCTGGGTCAGCTCCCGCAGGTCGGGGTTGGAAAGGTAGGAGAAGATGATGCCGTGCAGTTTGTTCATCATTTCACCCCACCTCCTTTCACGTTACGAGTAATCATGGCCTTGGGAGAGACCACGGCGTCGGGGCCCACAGTCAGGTTCTGGGCTACCACGGCCACGCCCCAGTCCTCCGTGCCGTCGGGAGAGGAGCCCACACGGGCCCGCTCACCGATGACGCTGTTCTCCGCGATGATGGAATACTCCACCACGGCGCCCGCTTTGACCACGGTGCCGGGCATCAGGATGGAGTAGCGCACCACGGCGCCCTCCTCCACGATGACGGAGTGGAACAGGACGGAGTTCTCCACAGTGCCGTACACCTCGCAGCCGCCGGTGACCATGGAATGGTCCACCTTGGCGTTCTTACCCATGAAGTGAGGGGGCTTGGTGGGGGTGCGGGCAAAGATGGGCCACTCGTTGTCGTACAGATCGATGCCGTTGTCGGGAGAGAGCATATCCATGTTGGCATCCCACAGGGAGTCAATGGTGCCCACGTCCTTCCAGTAGCCCTTGAAGCGATAGGCGGTCATCTTCTCGCCGGCATTGAGCATGGCAGGGATGATGTTCTTGCCGAAGTCGTTGGCGCTCTTCTCGTCCTCCTCGTCGGCGATGAGGTACTCCCGCAGCTTCTTCCAGGTGAAGATATAGATGCCCATGGAGGCCAGGTTGCTCTTGGGCTTCTTGGGCTTCTCCTCGAACTCATAGATGTCGTCGTTCTCGTTGACGTTCATGATGCCGAAGCGGGGAGCCTCCGCCATGGGGACCTCCAGCACGGAGATGGTGCAGGCGGCCTTAGCCTCCTTGTGGCGGCGGAGCATATCGGCATAATCCATCTTGTAGACGTGGTCGCCAGACAGAATGAGCACATAATCCGGATTGTAAGTATCCAGGAAGTTGATGTTCTGGTAGATGGCGTTGGCGGTACCCTTGTACCAGGTGCCCTTCTCACCCTCGCGCATATAGGGGGGCAGGATGTGGACGCCGCCGTAGGAGCGGTCCAGATCCCAGGGCTCGCCGTTGCCGATGTAAGCGTTGAGTTCCATGGGGCGGTACTGGGTCAGCACACCCACGGTATCAATGCCGGAGTTGATGCAGTTGGACAGGGGGAAGTCGATGATGCGGTACTTACCGCCGAAGGGGACTGCGGGCTTGGCCACGTGGCTGGTGAGGGCGTGCAGGCGACTACCTTGCCCGCCGGCCAGCAACATGGCAACACATTCCTTTTTCATTCTATCACCTCAGAGTTTGAACTGGAACTAACTGATAAACTCCGGCTCTCCGGAGAGGGGTCACTTTTCCTTCTTTTTGCGGACCACGGGTTTGGCGGCCTCCGCCTTAACGGCGGGAGCGGCGGCCTTCTTGCGCACGGCAGGCTTGGGGGCCGCTTCCTTTACCGCAGGTGCGGCAGCCTTTTTGCGGACCGCAGGCTTGGCGGCGGGGGCCTTCACTGCGGGAGCTGCGGCTTTCTTGCGCACGGCGGGCTTGGGGGCTTCCTCCTTATCCGCCTTCTTCTTGCGGACAGGGAACTTACGGGTACACTTATAGATCACCGCACTCATGGGTGGCAGGGAAATGGTAATGGACTGCTCCCGACCCTGGCTCTCTACATAGCGGCTGCGGACCGGTTCGTGGTCGCCGCCCCCCTTACCGCCGAAGTCGAGATCGTCGGAGTTGAACACAACGGAGTACACGCCGGGGACGGGTACGCCTACGGTGTAGCCGGTGCGGTCCACCGGGGAGAAGTTGCACACGATGACCAGGGCGTTTCCCTTGGTGTCCTTCCGCAGAAAGGCCACGGTGTTGGCCTGGTTGTCATTGGCCTCGATCCACTCAAAGCCCTCCCAGGAGAAGTCCAGCTCCCACAGCTCGGGGTGGGCCAGGTAGAAGGCGTTGGCCTGCTTAAAGTACTGCTGCAGCTGGCGGTGGGGCTTTGCCCACTCCTGGTCCGGGTCCAGCAGGTGCCAGTCCAGGGAGTGCTCATAGTGCCACTCGTTCCACTGGCCGAACTCGCTGCCCATCATCAGCAGCTTTTTGCCGGGATGGGTGAGCATATAGGTGTAGAAGGCCCGGACGCCGGCAAACTTCTCCTCGTTGGTGCCCGGCATCTTGTTGATGAGGGAGCCCTTCATGTGTACCACCTCGTCGTGGGACAGGGGGAGCACGAAGTTCTCCGAGAAGGCGTACATCAGGGAGAAGGTGATGTCCTTGTGGTTGAACTGCCGGAAATAGGGGTCCAGCTTGATGTAGTGGAGAATGTCGTTCATCCAGCCCATGTTCCACTTCAGGTTGAAGCCCAGGCCGCCCTCCAGGCCACCCTCGCCCACCGGGTGGGATACCCGGGGCCAAGCAGTGGATTCCTCGGCGATCATCATCACGTCGGGGTGTTCCTGGAACACATGACCGTTGAGCTCCTGGATGAAGTCCACCGCCTCCAGGTTCTCGTGGCCGCCGAACACGTTGGGCACCCACTCACCGCCCTGGCGGCCGTAGTCCAGGTAGAGCATGGAGGCCACCGCGTCTACCCGCAGGCCGTCGATGTGGAACTGCTCCAGCCAGAAGAGGGCGGAGGAGAACAGGAAGGAACGGACCTCGTGACGGGCGTAGTCGAAGACACGGGTGCCCCAGTCGGCGTGCTCGCCCTTGCGGGTGTCGGCGTACTCATAGCAGGGTTCGCCGTCAAACTCGTACAGGCCGAAGGCGTCCTTGGGGAAGTGGGCGGGTACCCAGTCCAGGATCACGCCGATGCCGGCCTGATGGAGCTGGTCCACCAGCCACATAAAGTCGTGGGGGGTGCCGTACCGGCTGGTGGCGGCAAAGTAGCCGGTGCACTGGTAGCCCCAGGAGGCGTCCAGGGGGTGCTCGGTGATGGGAAGCAGCTCCACATGGGTGAATCCCATCTCCTTCACATAGGGCACCAGATACTTGCCGATATCCCGGTAGGAGAGCATCTCGTCCTCGCCGGTACGCCGCCAGGAACCCAAATGAACTTCATAAATATTCAGCGGTTTCTGGTAAATGGGATTGTTCTTCCGGTAATCCATCCAGCTGCCGTCTCCCCAGCCGTAACCGGACAGGTCATAGAGCTTGGAGGCGTTGCCGGGACGGGTCTCGGCGTGGAAGGCGTAGGGGTCGGCCTTGGCCAGGACCCGGCCGGAGGCGGTATGGACCGCGTACTTGTAGCTGTCAAACTGCTTCAGACCGGGGATAAAGACCTCCCAAACGCCGTCGGAGAGCAGCTGCATGGGGTGGTCGGAGTCGTTCCAGCCGTTGAAATCGCCCATTACAGCGACCGATTGGGCGTGGGGAGCCCAAACCCGGAAGACCCAGCCATCCTGCCCGTCCTGCACAGCAGGGTGAGCGCCCATAAACTCCTGGGCCCGTACCGCGTGGCCCTGTGAGAAATCATGGAGGATCGTACTCGGTTTGGTGGAAGCCATAGGTATCCTCTCCTTGTTGGCAGTCCCCCAGAGTAACTGGGATGACGTAAACTGGGGGTTCTTGTCATTGGTAATAAATAAAATCCAAAATACGCGGATTTTATTTGTGTAAAGTATACAACCATATGGCAAGATAGTCAAGATGCGGATTACCAATCGGCGTGTAAAATTTCCAGTAATATGTGCAATATCTTTTGTAAAGAACGCGCAGGACCCGCCGCAGTTTTACTGCGGCGGGCCTCTGTTTCCGGCGTCAGCCGGCCATGAGCAGGGTGCGCATCAGGCGCAGGAAGATACCGGGGGCGGAGAGCCGGGCCACGGCCTGGTCTGCCACGATGGGGATCTGTGCCAGGACCTGACCGCCGGCGGTCACCGTCATTCTGCCTAAAGTCTGTCCCGGGTCCACCGGGGCCTCCACATCCTGACACAGCTCCAGCTGAGTCTCCACCTGATTGATCATAGACCGGCTGACCAGGATACGGGTGGGCTGGGAGAGCACGGGCTGGACGGTCTCCTGCTCACCCAGCAGTACATCCACCGGGGGTAGGGCCTGGGAAGGATACACATCCATTAGGGTGTAGTTGGCAAAGCCATAGTTGAGCAGGGTCTGGGCGGCTGCCGTCCGGGTGTCCTTGGTGGAGGATTTCAGGATAACGGCAATGAGCTCCATGCCGTCCCGTTCCGCCGTGGCAGACAGGCAGTAGCCGGCGGCATCGGTGGAACCGGTCTTGAGACCGGTGGCTCCCTCATAGAATCGGATCAGTTTGTTGGTGTTGGCCAGCTGGAACTGGCCGTCCCGGAGGGAGTCCATCCAGATGGTGGTGTAGTCCCGGATGGAGGGGTGGCTAAGGATGAGCTCCCGGCTCATAAGGGCGATGTCATAGGCGGAGGTGAGATGGCCCGCCGCAGGCAGACCGGTGCAGTTGACAAAGCAGGTGTCTGTCATGCCCAGCTGGGCGGCCCGCTCGTTCATTTTGGCCACAAAGGCCTCCTCGCTGCCGCAGAGATGTTCGGCCAGGGCCACCGAGGCGTCGTTGCCAGAGGCCACCGCCACGGCCTTGAGCAGGTCGTTTACCGTCATCTGCTCGCCTTCCTTTAAATAGACCTGGGAGCCGCCCATGGAGGCGGCGTAGGCGGAAACGGTGACCAGATCGTCTTTGGACAGATTGCCGCTGTCGATGGCCTCCATCACCAGCAGCAGGGTCATGACTTTGGTGACACTGGCGGGTTCCAGTTTGTCGTGGGCATTTTGCTCGTAGAGAACGGTGCCTGTCTCCTTTTCCATCAATACAGCCCCTGCCGCATCCACGGTGGGCGCACCAGCGGCGGATGGATCGGCCTCGGCGGCCTGGACGGGCAGAGCCAGTAGGGTGGCGGCCAGCAGGGCCGCGGCCAGTTTTTTCATGGTGTGTGACGCCTCCAATGCTGAAATGCTCTGTGGGAGAGGATATGGAGGGAAAAGGGCTTCTATACGGCTTTTGACGTGGGTAATTTTTTCTGGTACAATGGCAAAATCATTGAAAAACACAGGGAGGCAGGAGGATGGAGCGCACCATTGGAGTGATCCTGTCTGGCGGGCAGAGCCGGCGGATGGGCCGTGACAAGGCGGGCCTGTCCCTGGCGGGGCAAAGTTTTCTGGACCGGATGACGAAGGAACTCTCCCCGCTGTTCGATGGGATCTATGTGTCGGTGGACCGGCCGGGGCGCTATCCCGGCTGCCGGGAACTGCCCGATCTGAGGCCGGGCCAGGGTCCCCTGGCGGGGCTGGAGGCCGCCTTTCTCCGCACCGAAGCGGAGGCGGTGTTCCTGGCCGCGGTGGATCTGCCCTTTGCCTGCTCCGGGTTGGCAGAACGTGTGTTGGCCGGCGTGGGGAATGGGGACGCCTGTGTGATCCGGCGGCGGGGCGGGGAGGCCGAACCCCTGTTTGCCCTGTACCGCCGCAGCTGTCTGGAGCCCCTGACCGCCTGCCTGGATGAGGGCCGCCGGGCGGTCAAGGCCCTGCTGGACCGGGTGGACTGCCGCTGGCTGGAGGAGGAAGAACTGCCGGAGTTTGACCTGGAGCGGGCCCTGTGGAATGTAAATACAGGGGTGGAGTTCCGTCGGGCGGTGGAATCGGAAAAAGAAAAATGAAAATTCCTCTTTACAACGACGCTTTAGTGTGGTAACATACGAAAGCAACCACGACATACATGGTTTGGAGGAATGTACATGAAACGGAGACTGACTGCTCTGGCCCTTGCGCTGGGACTGACCTTTACCCTGGCCGCCTGCGGTGGCGGCACCGGCGGTACCGCCAATACCCCTTCCAATAACAGTGAGAGCCCTGCCGGCAATTCTGAGACCCCTGTTGCCGAGAGCGATATGGCCTATGTGAAGGAGAAGGGCACCCTCGTCGTTGGCATGACTGACTTTAAGCCCATGGACTATAAGGACGAAAACGGCGAGTGGATCGGCTTCGACGCCGACATGGCCAAGGCCTTCGCTGAGAGCCTGGGCGTGGAAGTGGAGTTCATCGAGATCAACTGGGACAACAAGCTGATGGAGCTGGACACCAAGGGCATTGATGTGATCTGGAACGGCATGACCATCAATGACGAGGTGAAGGCCGGTGCCTCCGTGTCCGAGCCTTACTGCCGCAACGGTCAGGTGGTGGTGGTTCCCGCTGACAAGGCGGAGGATTACCAGACGGTGGAGAGCCTCAGCGGCCTGAACTTCGCCGTGGAGAACGGTTCTCAGGGCGCGGCTCAGCTGGATGAACTGGGCCTGACCTATGTGGCCAAGACCACCCAGGCCGATGCCCTGATGGAGGTGGCCTCCGGCGCCTCCGACGCGTGCGTCATCGACCTGCTGATGGCGGGCGCCATGATCGGTGAGGGCACCAGCTACCCCGATCTGACCTACACCGTGCAGCTCAACGATGAGGAGTACGGCGTGGCCTTCCGGAAGGGCTCCGATCTGACCGAGGCCTTCAACACCTTCTGGAAAGAGGCCTATGACGCCGGTACCGTCATGGAGACGGCCACCACCTACGGCGTCCAGGAGTCCGTCATCGAAAAATAACATAGCCTAAGGGAATTGGGCAGAGAGCCGGGCGCTCTCTGCCCTTCCCCGGTCAAAAGAGGGAAATGCTATGCTGATGTCTGTTACGCTCACCCTGCTGGAGGGGTTTGTGGTCACCCTGGAGCTCTTTCTCCTGACCCTCCTGTTTGCCCTACCCCTGGGTCTGGTGATCTCCTTCGGTTCCATGAGCCGGTGCGCCCCCCTGCGGTGGGTGGTCAAGACTGTGGTGTGGATCATCCGGGGCACCCCCCTGATGCTCCAGATCATGGTGGTGTTCTACGGCCCGGGCCTGATGTTCGACCTGCCCCTGCTGCCCCGGTTCACCGCGGCGGTGGTGACCTTCGTCATCAACTACGCCTGCTACTTCTCCGAGATCTACCGGGGCGGTATTCAGGGTGTACCGGCGGGCCAGCAGGAGGCCGGCCTGGTGCTGGGAATGACCCGCAGCCAGATCTTCTTCAAGGTGACCCTCCTTCAGGTCATCAAGCGTATCGTGCCTCCCATGGGCAACGAGTTCATCACCCTGGTGAAGGATACCGCACTGGTGCGGGTCATCTCGGTGTATGAAATCATCTGGATGGGTGAGTCCTACATCAAGAAGGGCATGATCTGGCCCCTGTTCTACACCGCCGTGTTCTATCTGGTGGCCAACGGTATTCTCACCCTGCTGTTCAGCTGGTTTGAGAAGAAGCTGAACTATTTCAAGTAAGGAGGCCCGGACCATGCCTGTTTTGGACGTACAGCACATTGAGAAGCATTTCGGGGCCACCCGGGTGCTGGAGGACATCAGCTTTTCCCTGGAGCAGGGACAGGCCCTGGCCATCATCGGCTCCTCCGGCTCCGGCAAGACCACCCTGCTGCGCTGCCTGAACTTCTTGGAGACACCCAACCAGGGCAAGATCCTGGTGAACGGCGAGACCCTCTTTGATGCCGACGATCCCGCCACCCAGCGGGAGGCAGAGGTGCGCAAAAAGCGGCTCCACTTCGGACTGGTGTTTCAGTCCTTCAACCTGTTCCCCCAGTACACCGCCCTGGAGAACGTGACCCTGGCCGGGGAACTGCTGGCCAAGGAACGGCCCGACTTCAAGCAGAACAAGAAGGCCATTCTGGAGGAGATCCGCACCCAGGGTCAGGCCCTGCTGGAACGGATGGGCCTGGCCGACCGGGCGGGCCACTATCCCCATCAGCTCTCCGGCGGCCAGCAGCAGCGGGTGGCCATCGCCCGCGCTCTGGCCCTCCAGCCAGACATCCTGTGCTTTGACGAGCCCACCTCCGCCCTGGACCCGGAGCTCACCGGCGAGGTGCTCAAGGTGATCCGCTCCCTGGCCGAGCAAAAGACCACCATGATCATTGTTACCCATGAGATGGCCTTTGCCCGGGATGTGGCCGACCAGGTGATCTTCATGGACGGCGGCATCATCGTGGAGCAGGGCCCCGCCCGGCAGGTCATCGAGAGTCCCCGGGAAGAGCGGACCCGTCAGTTTTTGTCCCGCTATTCCGAGAATTGAAAAGGGTCAAAAAGCGTGGTATCATAATCTGGATACCACGCTTTTACACTGCAAGGAGTTGACGCCATGGAGGAAGCCATTTTTTTGCCGGTGCTTTCCCACTTTGAAAATGAGAATTTCTGGACCGCCAGCGGCGGCCGGATGCGCTACCGGGTGGACCCGGTGAAGGGGGACGAGGAGAATCCCCCCTCCCTGACTGCCCAGGTGTGGGAGGGGCCCTGGCGGCTCCAGGACAGCACTGTAGAGGAGACAAAGTCCTTCCCCATGACGGAGGAGGGGCTGGAGGAGCTGCGGGTATGGGTGATGGCCTGGCAGCAGACCATCAATGCCCGCCCGGAGAGAAGTCTGGCGGAGACCCTCCAGGCCAGAGACGCCCGCCGGGCGGAGCTGGAGGCCCAAAGCAAGGAAGAATAACCGCAAATCTGTGAAGCGCATAGGATAACCCGGAGGGGTTGCCAATGCACATCACAGAGCATATTCTCACCAACAGCGACTGCTACAAGGCAGGGCGCACCATCAAACCCAAGGGGATCATGGTCCACTCCACCGGCGTGGCCCAGCCGGACGTCAACGTCTTTCTCAAGGCCTGGGATAAACCGGGGGTGAACGCCTGTGTCCATGCCATCGTCCACCGGGGAGGCGTTACCGAGACCCTGCCCTGGAACTGGCGGGGATGGCACGCCGGCGGCGCGGCCAATAACACCCATATCAGTTTTGAGATCCTGGAGCCTGCCGGGCACACCTACAAAGGCGGCGCCATGATCGGATACGACCCGGTAAAAAATAAGGCCTATTTTCAGCAGGTATACGACACGGCGGTGGAGCTGTGCGCCTATCTGTGTGAAAAATACGGTCTGGACCCCGAGCGGGACATCATCGACCATGCGGAAGGCTGTAAGCTGGGGCTGGCCTCCAACCACAGCGATGTGGGACAATGGTTCCCCAAACACGGCAAGAGCATGGATACCCTCCGCGCCGACGTGAAAGCGCGGCTGAAGGGGGGTGAACCGGAGATGACGCAGGAGCAGTTTGACGACGCCTTTGCCGTCCATGAGAAGGGGATTTCCGACCGGGCGGTGAGCGAGTGGGCCAGAGAGGCCTGGAACAAGGCCAAGGACGCCGGCGTGTTTGACGGCACCGCCCCCGGTGCTCCCCTGACCCGGGAGCAGGCCGCTTTGATTCTGGAGCGTCTGGGTCTGCTGGGGAAGTAACAGGAAAAAGAGGAGGAAGTACAAATGACCTGGGGAACCTATTATTTCTTTTATGAGTGTCCGCAGTGCGGCAAGAAGTACCGCTATGAGCTGGAGTTTGCCTCCGAGCCCGAGTTCGGCTTCTGCCCGGACTGCCATGTGATGGGAACCTTTGTAGGGGAGACCAAGGACAACAAGCAGGGCGAGGACAAATTCGTAGACTACGAGTTTGTGTAAGCCTGAAAGCACGAAAAAAGGACGCCTCCCGGCGTCCTTTTTTGCGCTGTCAGGCGGGCTGCTTGGCGGTGCCGCTCTGGGTGATGTCCAGCATATCGGCCGTGATGTCGGTGGTGTAGGGATTGAGCCCGGAGGTGTTGACGATGTCCAGCACCTGGTCGGGATAGAGCTCGTAGCACCAGTCCCAGCCCTTATAGCTTACTGTGCCGTCCCCCGGCAGGGAGGTGGCGGTCACGTTGTCAAAGTCAAAACTCAGGCCCTTGTCAGCAAAAAAGGCCAGATCGGTGACGCTCAGGTCGGTCTCCACGTTCTCCATGAAGATGTCGTAATAGGTAGGCAGGTTGAGGGGCTGGGAGATGGCCTTTTTGAGCACAGTCATGATAAGCTCCCGCTGGGTGTTGGTGCGGCCGATGTCGGCGTCGGGATAGGCGTCGTAGATGTTGTGCGGATAGACGCCGGGGCCGTCGGAATTTTTGCGGCAGCGCACCACCTTCAGAGCGTCGGAGCCGGTGAGATACTGCATCCCCGGCTCAAAGTGGATATGCAGATCCTGTTCGGGATCATCGTAGGACATATGCACCGGCACATTGAAATTGATGCCACCCACCGCGTCCACCAGCTTTACAAAGCCCCGGGTGTTCACTTTTACGTAGAAGTCAATGGGGAAGCCCACGATATTTCGGACCTCCTCCTTCAGGGCATCGATGCCGTTGTAGGGATACATATTACACAGTTTATAGAAGTGCTTTCCCTTGTCGGAGACACCCTCTATCAGGGTGTCCCGGGGGATAGAGACCATGGCGATGGTCTGGTTTACCGTGTCATAGGTAGCCACGATCATGGTGTCCACGTTGCCGCTGGCCTGGTCGCTGGCGCACAGCAGGAAGGTATAGGTATACTCCTTCCGCTGACGGGCGGGCTGGGCGCTCTCCTCCGGGGCGGGCGACTGGAGAGAGACGTTTTCGCTCTCCTTCGGCGGAGGGGCCTCCTCCTGGATCTTGGGCGGCTGGGCCAACAGCTTGAAGATGATGATGGCAGACAGTATCAGCACGGCTGCCACTGCCAGAATGATAAACAGGATCCTGGCTACCTTCTGTCCGGGGGACAGAGGGATCTTCTCTTTCTTCTTTTTCATCAGCCGCTTGGCCATGGCCACCACGCCTTTCTTTGGTAATATATGACATTATGTATTGCTTTTATCCTTAGAATGACCGCATTATATCGAATTAGACGGTATAAGACAAGGAAAAGTTTCCGCGTTTTCGGCTCTTTTTGACAGGAAACCTTACGCTTCTCCCACAAACCGGCTGCGGATGCTGAGAGTGGCGGCAGTGAGGGAATTGACCGCCCCCAGCAGATCCATCAGCAGCTGATTCTGCCGGGCCAGCTCCTCCAGTACCCGGTCCATGCCCTCTCCTCCGACGGAGGGTGGGGACCAGGCAGGGACGCTCCAGCAGGGAATAGGATGGGCATACCGCTTCATGGCAGGCTCCATAGGCTGGCTCTGAGCCAGAATGGCGGCGGCCCGCTGACGGGCCTCCTGATCCCGGGCTCTCTGACAGCTGGGTTGGTTCATAGAAAACACCTCCTTTTCACCCCTTATCCTATGCTGGCGGGCACTTCCCGGTCCGTCCCGGGCAGAATTGGGGAATTTGCCCGTTGACATTTTGGAGGGACATGGTACACTGAACTGGACCGTATGAAGAGCAAACGCTCATGCGGCTCAGAAAGGAACGAGGTACCATGAAGAAACTGCTTGCACTGGGCCTGACTGTGGCCCTGGCGCTGGGCCTTACCGCCTGCGCTTCCAATCCCGCTCCGGCGGAGAGCACCCCTCCCGCTGAGACCACCCCCGTGGCGGAGACCACTCCCGCCCAGTCTGAAACCCCTGCTCTGGAGGGAACTGAGATCAACCTGGGCCTGCTCAACGGCCCCACCGGTATGGGCGCCGCTAAGCTGCTCGCTGACAACGATGCCGGCGAGACTGTCAACCACTACAATGTGACCATGGGCTCCGATCCCTCCACCGATATCGTGCCCAAGCTGAACAGCGGTGAGCTGGACATGGCCGCTCTGCCCACCAACGTGGCCGCCAATCTGTATAACAAGACCGGCAATGTGCAGCTGCTGGCCCTGAACACTCTGGGTGTGCTCCACATCCTGGAGAACGGCAATACCGTCAACTCTCTGGCTGACCTGTCCGGCAAGACTATTTACGCCATCAATCAGGGCACCAACACCGAGTATGTGCTGGACTACCTGCTGACCCAGAACGGCCTGGACCCGGACACCGATGTGGACATCCAGTGGAAAACCAGCGAGGAGGTCACCACCCTGATGGCCTCCGGCGAGATCGACCTGTGTATGCTCCCTGTGCCTGCTGCCACCACCGTGCTCATGCAGAACAGCGACGTGCGGGATGCCATCGACCTGAGCGACGCCTGGACTGAGTCCGGAGCCTCCGGCACCTTCACCATGGGCTGCGTGGTGGTGCGCACCGAATTTGCCCAGGAGCACCCCGAGGCGGTGGAAGCCTTCCTGCAGGAGTATGAGGCCTCCATCAACTACATCAAGGACAACCCGGAGGAGAGCGGTCGGCTCATCGAGCAGTACGGCATCGTGCCCAAGGCTGCCATTGCCACCGCGGCCATCCCCCAGGCCAACATGGTCTTTGTTGCCGGTGAGGACCTGAAGTCCATCTCCAGCTACTATGAGGTGCTTTTCGCCGCCGACCCCACTTCGATCGGAGGTTCCATCCCCGATGACGCCTTCTACTACATCCCGTAATGTAAAACGGAGCAAATTACTGCGAGCCGTCATACCCCTGGCCTTCTGGCTGGGGGTTTGGCAGCTTGCGGCCTTTTTGGTGGACATGAGGACCAACGGCCACGGAGCCTTGCTGCTGCCGTACCCCCTGCTGGTGGCCCAGAGGCTATGGACCCTGGCGGGACAGGGAGCCTTCTGGCAGTCGGCGGCGGTGACCCTGGGCCGCATCTTCGGGGGCTTTGCTGTCGGTGCGGTGGTGGGGGCTCTGGTGGCGGCGGCCACCTCCGCCCTCCGGGCGGCGGACTGGGTGCTCACCCCGGCGGTGAAGGTGATCCGGGCCATCCCTGTGGCCTCCTTTATCGTGCTGGTGCTGCTGTGGGCCCCCTCCTCCGGCTGGGTGCCCGCCATCGTGTCCGGCCTGATGGTGCTGCCGGTACTGTGGGGCAATGTGAGCAAGGGGGTAGCCCAGACCGATCCCCTGCTGCTGGAGGCCGCCCGGGCCTATCGCTTTGGACGGGGCAAGACCCTCCGGCTGGTATACCTGCCCTCTGTGCGGCCCTACTTTGTCAGCGGCTGCGCCACCGGCCTGGGTCTGGCCTGGAAGGCGGGGGTGGCGGCCGAGGTGCTGTGTCAGCCCAAACTGGCCATCGGGACCCAACTCTACCGGGCCAAAATCACCCTGGAGACCCCCGACCTCTTTGCCTGGACGGCAGTGGTCATCGTGCTGAGCTTTGTGCTGGAATGCGCCCTGGGTATCCTGTTCCGGCGGCGGGGAGGGAGGAAACCATGATATCAGTCTCCAATATTACGGTGCGTTTTGGGGAAAAGCTGGTATTGAACCGGTTTTCTCTGGACCTGCCGGAGACGGGGATCACCGCTCTCTCCGGCCCCTCCGGCTGCGGCAAGACCACCCTGCTGCGGGTACTGGCAGGGCTCCAGCCGGTGGAGGCGGGGACAGTTATTACCCCGCCGGACCCGGTGATCCTCTTTCAGGAGAACCGGCTGCTGCCCTGGCGGACGGTGGAGCAGCATATTGCCGACGTGCTGCCCCGGGAACGCCGAGGGGAGGTCCCCCGCTGGCTGGCTTTGGCGGAGTTGGAGGGGGAGGAGAAGCACTACCCCGCCGCCCTGTCCGGCGGCATGGGGAGACGGCTGGCTTTAGCCCGGACTCTGGCCTGCGGTGGCGGGCTCATTCTGCTGGACGAGCCCTTTGCCGGGGTAGACGCCCCCCGGACAGCCCGGATTTTGGAGCGGGTGCGCTCACTGGGTTTGCCGGTGGTGCTGTCCAGTCATGAGCGGGAGACGGTGGCCCTGTGCGACCGGGTGATCGGCCTGGAAGGGCCGCCCCTCAGGCAGATGTGATCTTTTTGGATTCTTTTCAGGTTTTCTAAGGTTTTCTAAAAAAGAGCGAAAGCGCGTTGCGCTTTCGCTCTTTTATGATAAAATGGGAACCATGAATTTTTGAAAAAGGCAGCGTAATGATATGAGCAACATCACTGAAACGCCTGAGGTGCAGGAGGTACCGGAGCCCCAGACGCCCCCAAAGCGGCGGTTCCGGCTGAAGTGGCCCAAGCTGGCCATGAGTCCCCGGCAGTACTGGTGGACCACCATGGTCCTGCTGATCGTAGTGCCCCTGATCTCCTTCACCATGGTGGAGTATCTGAATTATAACGACCCCTGGAAGGATTTTACCCTCGCCCAGATCCTGCTGAATCTGGTGTGGTACTACTTTGGAGAGCTGTTCTTCTACTTCCTCCGGGGCCGGCGCAGCGGTGCGGTAAAGCTGGGCCTGGGCATCGCCTGGGGCTTCGGCTGCGCCAACCACTACCTCATTGCCTTCCGGGGGCGTACCCTGTTCCCCGGAGACTTCCTCAGCCTGGGCACCGCGGCCAACGTGGCGGGCAACTATGACTATTCCCTGTCCCAGCGGCAGTGGGTGACCCTGATCATGATGATCGCGGTGATTCTGGCCATGAAGGTACTGCCCAATGAGCCCCGGAAAAAGTTCTCCTGGAAGGTATTCGGGGCCTCGGCGGGGGCGGCTGTGGTGTTCCTGCCGGTGTTTTTCGGCACCAGCATGGTGGAGAAGCTGGGGATCGAGCCCTCCATGTGGACCACCCGTGGCAACGGCCTCTTCCTCAACTTTGCCGTGTGTATGAAGTACATGAAGGTGGAAAAACCGGATGCCTACTCCCAGCAGACCCTGAACGATCTGGGCACGGAAAACGCCAGCGATGATCTGTCGGTAACGGTGGTGGACCCGGACGGGACGGTGCGGCCGGTGAACGTCATCGTCATTATGAACGAGTCCTTTTCCGACCTGTCTGTGCTGCCGGGAGTGGAGACCAACCAGGACGCCATGCCCTTTATTCGCTCCCTGACAGAGAACACCATCAAGGGCTATGCCTACTCTTCCGTGTTCGGCGGCACCACCGCCAACTCGGAGTATGAGTTCCTCACCGGCAACACCACCGCATACCTGCCCGCCGGTACGGTGCCCTATCAGATGTATGTCTCCGACGGGGACCCCACCCTGGTGGGCCAGATGAAGGCCTTGGGTTATACCGCCATCGCCGCCCACCCCTACCGGTCCTCCGGTTGGAACCGGCCTGCGGTGTACAGCGATTACGGTTTTGATGAGGTGTATTTCGAAAGCGACTTCCAGAACCGTACCTATATGCGGGGAGACGAGAAATCCGGATATGTCACCGATCAGTGTGACTATGAAAATCTGATTCGGCTGTACGAGGAGAAGGAGGCGGGGGAGCCCCTGTTCCTCTTCAACGTCACCATGCAGAACCACAGCGGCTACCAGATGTCCTGGGATAACCTGCCCCGGGAGGTGTGGCTTACCGGCAGCCTGGAGGGTAGGTTCCAGACGGTGAACCAATATCTGTCCCTTATCTATCAGAGCGATCAGGCCTTTGAATACCTGATCAACTACTTCTCTCAGGTAGAGGAGCCCACCATGATTCTCCTCTTCGGAGACCATCAGCCCCAGGTGGCCACCAATTTCTACACCGACGTGCTGGGGGAGAACCCGGACACCGCTCTGGCCCAGAAAAAGCAGATGGTACCCTTCCTGTTGTGGGCCAACTACGACATCCCGGAGGAGCAGGGGGTGGAGCTCTCCCTCAACTACCTGTCCGCCCTGCTGATGGACACCGCCAACCTGCCCATGACCGGCTACCAGAAGTTTTTGTCCCAGCTGTGGGAGGCCGCCCCGGTCATCAATACCGTGGGGGTGCGGGATGCGGAAGGAAACTGGTACGGGGAGAACGAAGCGCTGCCCGACCAGCTGGATGAGACCATTGAGGCCTACAAGGTACTGCTGTACAACAATATCTTTGATAAGTCCAACCGGCTGGAGCAGTTCTTCAGCCTGACGGAATAAGCAACACGCCCCCGGAGGTATTTCCTCCGGGGGCGTGTTGTTGTATCAAAAAAACAGCAAAGGGTATGCAGGCGGCATATTGAAATTTTGGAATAAATTGAATACAGTAAAGGAAACGGCGATTTCACGGGAGATCCATCAAATGGAGGGATATTATGAAAAAACTGGTTTGTGAAATGTGCGGCAGCGACGATCTGCTGAAGCAGGACGGCGTCTTTGTCTGCCAGGGCTGCGGGTGCAAGTATTCCGTGGAAGAAGCCCGGAAGATGATGATGGAGGGTGGGGGCGCCGGAGCTCCCACTGCCTCCGCCGGAGGGACCGACGCGGTCAATCAGGCTCAGATAGACAACTATCTGAGTATGGCCAAGAGCGCTCTGGAGGGAAGCAACAACGAAGAAGCCGAAAACTACGCCAACAAGATCATTGAGATAGATCCCCAGAACTGGCAGGCCTGGTCCATCAAGGGCACCGCCGCCGGCTGGCAGACCACCGGACGGAACAACCGGTACGGGGAGAGCGTGGTGGCCTGGATCAAGGCGCTGACCTATGTGCCTGAGGAGGCGCGCAGCAATCTGCGCATCGAGGTGATGGTGTCCGCCCAGCAGATCGGCGCGGCCATCGTGCAGATGCACGGCAACCATTTTGTGGACTACCGCAGCGAGGATAATAAGCTGGATGTGCTCAATTCTGCCCAAAATGTGAAGGAACAGCTGCAAATGCTGAAGGAGCAGACCGGGGAGGAGTTCTACACCAACGACTTCTCCACCCAGCTGGGCCGCATCATTAACGGGGCCGCCGTGGGGGGCAGCAACAACGCCGACGAGGAGTTCGGTCCGGAGGACCTTAACCGGGGCAAGTACGAGTGGAACCGCTACACCCAGAGCTCCGACCGGTGCCTCACACTGCTGGACAGGGCTTTCCAGCTGTCCTACGACGACGAGCTGAACTTCACCATCAGCAAGAACTATGTGGTCATCGCCACCGCTGTGCGGGACTCCTGCTCCTACAAATTCGTGCCCAACGCCTATACCGACGGCAGTTATCAGGTGGACTACACCTTTACCGAGGCGGCCAAGAAGTCCCGCACCAACGCCATTGAGACCTGGCAGAAGCGGATGGACTGGTACGATCCCGCCCATCGGAAGACCCACATGGAAGCGGTACTGGGGCAGTGCGAGGCGGCCCGCGTCAGCGTTGAGGAGGATGCCGCCCGGGAGCAGTACTGGAGCGAGCACGCCCAGGAGAAGGCGGCCCTGGAGCAGGAGCGGGAGGCCCTCACCCGCCAGGCCGATCAGCTGGAGGCCGACCTGGCCGCCGATCCGGTCTATGAGGAGCGCAAACGCAAGCAGGAGGCCATCGATGACCTCAGCCGGCAGAAGCAGGGGCTGGGTTTATTCAAAGGCAAGGAGAAAAAGGCCATCCAGGAGCAGATCGACCAGATCCAGGGTGAGCTGGGACAGGTGAATAGCCGCATCAGCCAGATGGAGGAGGCGTGCAGCCAGAAGCTCCAGCCCCTCCGCAGCCGGGCCACCGAGATCGGCGAGGAGCTGAACCGCTCCCGGGGCCGGCTGCCCATGGTCCATGGCGAGCAGCTGGAGCTGCTGGAGGGCAGGCACTTCAAGGACTCGCCCATGGAGGTCCTCCGCAAGATCCAGGCCATACTGCCCCAGGGTTACAAGGCGGGCAAGGAGGAGGGCGAGGCGGCCATCGTCAACTACAGCAAGACCTCCCACGACCTGGCCCAGTCCATCCAGGGCCTTACCGATGCCCTCCAGGGCCGGAAAAGCGAAAAGAAGGAGTGGGTGGACGACCCCAATGAGGACAAGCAGTACCGGATCAACCTTGTGAGGGGAGAGGACGTTACCGGCGTCCATCTGGCCCTCCATGCCAAGTCCATCCACCAGGATTGCTCCGGCGAGTGCTGTTTCGGCATCAACGGCAGCTTCAGCGAAGACAGCGCGGTGGATTTCGTAAAGGTTGTGTCCAGGCTGCTCTTCGCAGCCCTGCCCACCTCCGACCTGGAGACCCTCCAGACCTTCCTGGCCCAGTCCCTTTACGGGCTGGCCGAATCCGACCAGATCTATCAGGATGGGGTGCGGCTGCGGATGGTGCGCAAGCAGTACACCTGGCTGGAATTTGAGGTGCTCTGAGTTACATTAAATCAGAGAGCCCGCCGCAGAACACTGCGGCGGGCTCTTTTGCTGTTGTCTGGTCAGCACAGACCCAGGATATAGCGGCAGCAGAACCGCTTGTACCAGGGCAGGGACTTGTCCACCTGAGTGGAGACAGTATGGGCGGCCTGTACAGCGACCTGCCGCTCCTCTTCCGTCAGGGTGTGGGGACTGAATCTGGCCTTTTTGGCCAGTTCAAAGATTTCCTCAGAAGTCTGTCCGCCCCACTTCTCCAGCTTTTTCAGATAGAGATAAGCGGCAATGACGGCTTGGTTGGTGTTGGCCTGGCTAAACCGCTTCTCGCGCCGGCTTCGACCGATGGCCCGCCGGATGGGGAAGGCCAGAACCACCAGCACGACCGCCAGAGGGATCAGGATGAACCGCAGATCCAGGGGGGCGGCCTCCGGCTGATCCTCTTTCTCGTCGTCGGGAGCGGCGGAGGGCCGGGCGGATGGCTGGGCCGTCTGGGTGGGCG